>VGEM01000045.1 GCA_016869315.1 Alphaproteobacteria bacterium
CAGCAGATTCATTCTATTCTTTCGACGGTTGGCGTCTCGCAATCGGTCAGCGCGAACTCAAGGATCCCGGCGTCGTCGTGATACCGCTCTCGACCGCGGAATTTCATCTCCTGCAAGCATTCGTGACCCGGCCGAAGATGGTCTTGAATCGCGATCAGCTGCTCGACATTGCCTACAGCCGGCAAGCCGACGTGTTCGATCGCACGATCGACAATCAGGTCAGCCGCCTGCGCCGCAAGATCGAGAAGGACCCCAAGAATCCGAGGCTGATCAAGACCGTCTGGGGCGGGGGATACACCTTCAGCGCCGACGTGACGCGGACATGATCGCACGGCTGTTTCACTCTCTCACCGGCCGGATGATCCTGCTCCTGATGGCCGCCATCGGCGCGATCCAGGCGTCGAGCGTCATCTTGTTTGTCGATCGCGAGGGAGCGATTCAGCTCGAACGCCGCCGCGACGAGTTCTTGCGGATTGGCGAGATGCTGCTTCGCGAAATCAACACCCTCCCGTTCGACCAGGCGGCACGCCGGGCCGACGGCTATCGCGATTCGGCGTTCCGCTTCGAAGTCCTGCGCGAACCGACGCTGCGCGACCACGAGCCGACGGCGCGCGAGCGGGACTTTGCCCAGCGCTTTGCGACGCGCTTTGCCGACATCAATGGCATTGAGCCCGATATCGAATTGTTGCCCTATCCGATCGGCATTTGGACGCAGTTCATGAACGGTCTCGGCCTTGGCCAGACCGAGATATGGTTCCCGCCTGATCGGTCCAACCGGTTCGGGCCAGGAGCGCCGCGACCGAGCGAGGGGATCGATCTGTCTCGAAGTCGACCGCCGCAAGGTCCGCCAGGCGGCGCATCCGCCGCGTCGCCGGAAATGCCAGAGGGCCCGCCGCCCGGACGACGGCCGCCGCGTCGCATCGGCACGGAAGGGCCTCCGCCCGATCGCGCCGGTATCGTCATTCCGGCCGGTGCGACTCGCTGGCCGCCGGTCAATCTGCGGATGCGTGTCAGGCTGGCGTCGGGGGCGTGGATGGTCGGCGACTATCTCTATCCTCCCGAAGGCGATCGGCCATGGCTGGTAGCATTGGTCGGGCAAGTGATGTTGTCGGCGCTTGCGGTTGTCATCATCTCGATATTTCTGGTGCGTTGGAACCTGGTCAGCATGAAGCGGCTTGCGGCCGCCGACCGCCAGATCGGTCACGGCGAACGCATCGATGCACTGCCGCTCGATGGGCCGATCGAAGTGCGTCAGGTCACACAGTCGTTCAACGACATGAATCAGCGTCTCGGTCGCCTGATCGAGGGTCGCATGCGAATGCTGGCTGCGATCAGTCACGATCTCCGCACGCCGATCACCTCGCTCAAGATCCGCGCCGAAATGGTCGACGACGAAGAGACCCGGCAGAAAATGCTGGCGACTCTGGATGACATGCACGCGCTTGCCGAGTCGACCCTGGCCATTGCATGCGACGATGCGGCGCTCGGAGACACCAAACAGGTCGACCTCGCCGCGTTGGTGCAAAGCGTGTGCGACGACTTCGCCGACATCGGCAAACCCGTCACCATGGCGCCGATCGAGCGCATTTTGCATGTGTGTCGGCCCGACGGCATCAAGCGCGTGTTGCGCAATCTGATCGAGAATGCCCTCAAGTACGGCCGTCAGGCCGATGTCACGGTCGCCGCCAAGGGCGATTCCGTCGAGATCACGATTGACGACGCCGGGCCGGGCATCCCGCCGGAGCAGATGAAGAGAATGTTCCAGCCCTTCGTCCGGCTCGAGACGTCACGCAGCCGCGAGACGGGAGGTTTCTGACTTGGCCTCTCGATCGCGCAATCGATCGTTCACGGTCACGGCGGCGAGATCACGCTCGCCAACCGCGTCGACGGCGGCCTCAGGGCAACCGTGCGGTTGCCGCGCTGAGTACGGTCACGGCGCGGGGCCCATGATCGGTTCGCCGCCGAGCGTGCGCATGACATCGCTCACCTTTGCCAGGACGCGCGCAATCTCCGCCTTATCGGTCGAGCGTGCGACAATCGACGTTCCCAGCTTGTCGTTGCGCATGAACGGGTAGCTGCCGATCGTCACCGAGCGATGCTCGTTCTGAATCTGGGCGAGGCGCTCGGCGATTTCGCCTTCACGCACATGGGCATCCACACTCTGCGAAAAGACCGGGTCACCGCCAGTCAAGGTGGGCGCAACCGCTTCGAACATGGCGCGCGCGACATCGGGCACACCGGCGAGAACAAAGACATTTTCTATTCGATAGCCCGGCGCCACGCTGACATGGTTGTCGATCAACTCGACGTCGGCGTGGTCGGGCACGTTAGCCATGCGCAACCGCACCTCATTCGTTCGGCCGCCGTAATAGGCGCGGAGGCGCGCTTCGGCCTCGGGATGCCGAACCACCCGGCATCCAAAGGCCTCGGCAATGCAATCGGTCGTGATGTCGTCGTGGGTCGGCCCGATCCCGCCGGTCGTGAAGACATAAGTGTACCGCGCGCGACACTGGTTGAGTGCCGTGACGATCATTTCCGGAATATCGGGAATCACGCGCGCTTCACCGAGCGCAATGCCGAGCGCGGCGAGCCGCGTGCCGAGATACTTGAGATTCGCGTCTTGAGTCCGGCCCGAGAGGATCTCGTCGCCAATGATCAACACGCATGCGGAAGGTGAGGGCGCCATGAGCGGATGTTACGTCGACGGCGCGGCCTTCGCCATATAGGCACGCAACGCCGGTATCAGCGGCACATCGGCGGGGGGCATGGCGTAATCGGTGAGCTGGGCTGCGGTCGACCAGGCGATCTCCTGTCCCTCCCGTGGCGTCAAGGCGCCGGACCACCTCCGGCAACCGAACACGGGCATCAGCAGATGAAACGCGTCGTAGGCGTGGCTGGCGAAGATAATCGGCTCAAGGTCGGCGGGATTAATCTCGATTGAGAGTTCTTCGCGTAGCTCCCGGGCGAGGGCGTGCTCGGGGCTCTCGCTCGGCTCAACCTTGCCGCCGGGAAATTCCCATAGTCCCGCCATCGCTTTGCCCGGGGGGCGGCGGGCGAGAAGAACACGGCCGGCGCTGTCGACCAGCGCGGCCGCGACGACCAGGACAGTTGGTCGCTCGGTCACGTCCGATAGGAACCGTTGATGTCGATGTAGCCGTGGGTGAGGTCGCACGTCCAAACCTTGGCGGCGCCATCGCCGACGCCGACATCGGTCTCGATCAAGATCTCGCGGCCCTTCATATGCTGAACGACCGGCGTTTCATCGTAGCCTTCGACCGCCTCACCATCGCGCGCAATGGTGACGCCGCCCATCTTGATCACGAGCTTGTCGCGATCCGCACGCTCGCCGGCTTTTCCCACCGCCATCACAACACGGCCCCAATTGGCGTCTTCGCCGGCGATGGCGGTCTTCACCAGCGGCGAGTTGGCGATGGACATGGCAATGGCGCGTGCCGCCCGATCGTTGGCGGCGCCGGTGACGCGAATCTCGACAAGTTTTTCGGCGCCTTCACCGTCGCGCGCCACCTGCCTGGCAAGATCGATCATCAGATCGGTGACCTTGGCGCGGAAGCCGTTCAGCCGCGTCTCGTGTGGATGCAAGACGGCCGCATGATTGGCTTGCCCGGTGGCGAACATCATCAGCGTATCCGAGGTCGATGTATCGCCGTCGACCGTCATGCAATTGAAGCTGACGGCCGCACCCCCAGACACCAGATTTTGAACGACGGCCGCATCGAGGGCGGCATCGGTAAAAACATAAGCCAGCATGGTTGCCATGTCGGGCGCGATCATGCCGGCGCCCTTGCAAAAGCCGGCGATGGTGACGGTCGTGCCATCAATCGTGGCCGTGCGCACGGCGGTCTTGGGGAAGGTGTCGGTCGTCAAAATAGCGCGCGCCGCAGCGTTGATGTTGTCGCCCTTCAGTTTCGCTGGCGCCGCGGCGATCGCCGCCTCGATCTTTTCGGCAGGCGGAACGACGCCGATGGTTCCGGTTGAGGCCATGAAAACTTCGTGGTCGGCGCAACCCGCGACTGTCATTGCCGCCGCGACGGTCCGGTCGACGAAGGCGACGCCTTTCTTGCCGGTGAAAGCATTCGAGTTGCCTGAATTGACCACCAGCATCCGTGCCCGGCCCTTCTCGCGATGAAGGGCGCAGCGATCGACCGATTCAGAACGGGTCAGCGATCGCGTGAACACGCCGCCCGCCGTCGTTCCGGGCGCGAACTCGGCGACCATCACGTCATCGCGGCCCTGATAGCGGATGCCCGCGGCGTGAGTGGCAAAGCGCACCCCGGCAATGGCCGGCAACGACTCGATCGTCTTGGGGGCGAGCGGCGACACTTTGGTCGACATCGGCGGCATCCTTGTCAGCCAGGATCATGTGGGCGCCTGCATTCGCATATTGAGCCCTTGCTTACAAGCTGCTCGAAGCCGGACGATGGGCCGTAACCCCTTAAATTCGCTCAGGGAAATCGACAAGCCAGGCATCGCCTCTGCGCCCAAAAAACAGCCCGCTCGCGTTGACTTCAAGGGGTCGCGCTTCTATCTGTCTGTCGCCACGCAGGTGGTGAAGGGTCCGCCATCGGCGCCATGAGGGCGCCAGACTCATAGGAATTCTCGAGGTTTTCGAATGTTTGGCGCACTTAAACGCCTGTTTCCGTCACGCAACGAGCGCATCATCAAGTCGTTTCGGCCGACGGTCGCCGCCATCAACGCCAAGGAAGCCGAGATCGCCGCCCTTGACGACGCGGCGCTTCGTGCACGCACGGCATGGCTCAAAGATCGGGTCGCCAAGGGCGAAACCCTCGATGACGTTTTGGTCGACGCTTTTGCCACGGTACGCGAAGGCGCCAAGCGGACGTTGAAACAGCGCCACTTCGACGTTCAGCTGATGGGCGGCATGGTGCTGCATCGCGGGCGGATTGCCGAGATGGGCACCGGCGAAGGCAAGACGCTGGTGGCCACGCTCGCGGTTTATCTCAATGCGCTCTCGGGCAAGGGCGTGCATGTCGTCACCGTCAACGACTACCTCGCCAAGCGCGACGCTGAATGGATGGGTCAGATCTACACGTTTCTTGGACTCACCGTCGGGTGCATTCAAAATCAACTGACCGATCGCGAGCGGCGCGAAGCCTATGCCTGCGACGTGACCTACGGCACCAACAGCGAGATTGGCTTCGACTATCTGCGCGACAACATGAAATATGCCGAGCCCGACATGGCACATCGGCCGTTCAACTTCGCCATTGTCGACGAAGTTGACTCGATTCTGATCGACGAAGCGCGCACGCCACTGATCATCTCGGGGCCCTCACAGGATCGCACCGATCTGTACGAACGGGTCAATTCCGTCATTCCGCTGTTCAAGCCCGAGCATTACGAGAAAGACGAGAAAATCCGCTTGATCACCTTCACCGACGCCGGCACCGAGTACGGTGAAGAGATGTTGCGCGAGAAGGGCATCCTGCAGACCGGAAATCTTTACGACGTGCAAAACGTCGCGCTGGTCCACCACCTCAACCAGGCGCTGCGTGCCAATCACATGTTCCAGCGCGACGTCGATTACATCGTTCGTGACGGTCGCGTTCATCTGATCGACGAGTTCACGGGCCGAATCATGCAAGGCCGCAGGCTTTCTGAAGGACTGCATCAGGCGATCGAGGCAAAAGAAGGCGTCGCGGTACAGAACGAAAATCAGACGCTCGCCACCATCACTTACCAGAATCTCTTTCGGATGTATCCGAAGCTTTCCGGCATGACCGGGACGGCGATGACCGAGGCCGAGGAATTCGGCACGATTTATGGTCTCGACGTGATCGACGTACCGCCCAACATGCCGAGAATCCGCAAGGACGAGCACGATGAGGTCTATCGCACAAACGAAGAGAAGAATGACGCGATCGTCAATTTGATCGCCGAGTGTCAAGGCCGCAATCAGCCGGTACTGGTTGGTACCGTGTCGATCGAGAAGTCCGAAGTCCTCGCCGATCTCTTGCGCAAGAAGAAGAAGATCGACCCGCAGGTTTTGAACGCCAAATACCACGAGCAGGAAGCCTATATTATCGCCCAGGCCGGCGTTCCTGGCTCGGTGACGATCGCCACCAACATGGCCGGTCGCGGTACCGACATTCAGCTTGGCGGTAACGCCGAGTACCGTGTTGCCGACGAGGAACGGAAATCAGGCCGCACGTTATCCGACGCCGAGAAGGACAAGATTCGAGACGATGTCGCGGCCAAGAAGAGGGTCGCGCTCGACGCCGGCGGACTATATGTGATCGGCACCGAGCGTCACGAATCGCGCCGGATCGATAACCAATTGCGCGGTCGCTCGGGTCGCCAGGGCGATCCCGGCGGCTCCAAGTTCTACTTGTCGCTGCAGGACGATCTGATGCGCATCTTCGGCTCCGAGCGCATGGACGGCATGTTGAAGACCCTCGGTCTTGAACAAGGCGAGGCCATCATCCATCCCTGGATCAATACGGCGATCGAGAAAGCGCAGAAGAAAGTCGAAGCGCGCAACTTCGACATGCGCAAGAACCTCTTGCAGTTCGACGACGTGATGAACGATCAGCGCCGCGTGATATTCGAGCAGCGCCGCGACGTCATGGAATCCAACGACATTGCGCAGTTGGTCGCCGACATGCGTCACGAAGTGGTCGAGGAAATGATCAAGCGGTTCATCCCGCCCAATGCCATGCATGAGGAGTGGGATCTCGCCGGATTGCACGAAGAGACGCTTCGCGTGCTGGCGCTCGACCTGCCCTACAAAACCTGGGCGGCCGAAGAGGGCATTGCGGATGAAGAAATTCGTGATCGCGTCAATGACGCGGCCGACCGCAAGATGGCGGAAAAGGCCGCAAATTACGGCCCCGACATCATGCGTCGGTTCGAAAAGAGCCTGGTATTGCAAACCATCGACCAGGGTTGGCGCGATCATCTCGCGCAGCTCGACCATCTCCGTGCCGGTGTCGGCCTGCGGGCCTATGGCCAGCGGCAGCCGTTGCTCGAATATCAGCGCGAGGCATTCGAGCTATTTCAAACCATGCTTGGCAGCCTACGGGAGCGGGTCACTTCAATCCTGACTCGGGTCGAAATTCGCGTCGAGCCGCCGCCTCAACCGGCGCCTCAGGTAGCCGCCGCGCCATCCCAGGCGCGACCGGCGACAGCGCCCAAAACGGTGGAAGGCCGCAACCCCGGCAATCCCGCAACTTGGGGAAAGGTGTCGCGAAACGAACCATGCCCATGTGGTTCGGGCAAGAAATTCAAGCATTGCCATGGGGTTCTGGCCGGCGCGTCGACTTGATTGGCATCAATTGCCAGGCAACCGCTGCCCGTGCATGATCGTTGGTGTCGGGACGAAGGACGCATCATGGCGATCGAACCTACACTTGAATCGGCTCTTGGGGCGCTTCGCGCCGACCTCTTGAGCAGACTCGGAAATTCCGCCCAGGCATCGCAAGAGACCCAGGCCCGGCGTGCCGTCGGCGAGGTCAGCGACCAGGCGTCGAACGCGCGCGATCTCAACACGGCGACCGTTCCGCCCGAGGGCCAGAGGGGTCGGCAACTCGATATCAAGGTCTAGCCGTGTCGGTCGACGCGCCGGCCGCGCCGCGCGGCCCGGTACTTGAGCGAATCCCGAAGGGCGATGACCGGCCGCGGCTGACCTGCGGCGACTGCGGCTTTGTACACTACGTCAACCCCAGAATTGTCATCGGTGTTGTTCCGCATTGGGGCGAGCAGATTCTATTGGCGCGCCGGGCCATCAATCCACGCCAGGGCCACTGGACTATTCCCGCCGGCTATCTCGAAGTGGGCGAAACGCTGCAAGCCGGTGCGGTTCGCGAAACGTGGGAAGAGGCCCGGGCCCGCGTCGAACTCGAAGATCTGATCGGCGTTTACAACATTGCTCGTATCGGCCAAGTCTACATGGTCTTTCGCGGCCGCATGTTATCGGCGGATCATGCGCCAGGACCGGAAAGCACCGAGACCGCACTGTTCGCCTGGGGCAATATTCCCTGGAATGATCTGGCGTTTCCGACGGTGGGCTGGTCGCTGACCCATGACCGCGAGCGCGGCGCCCGCGCCGGACTGGCGCCGTCGTTCGAGCCACCAGCGATGCATTGGGAGAGGGGATAATGAATAGACTGACAACATTCTTACTGATGTGCGCCATGTCGGCGACCGCCGCCGAGACGCCGCGCAAGCCGGGCTGGTCGGGCGACCAGTCGCCGCTGCAACGCGACTTGATGGTGATCGATCAGCTGCTGCCCGGAAGCTACGACAACTTCGAGCAGGTCTACTTCAACAATCGCCTCGACCTTCCGGCCGACCAGAAGCATCGCCGCGTGCATACCGAAATTCGCCGAATCCCCAACGATCGCTTCGGCGCGCACGCGTTCTATATCATGGACAGTTGGGACGACGGCGCCGGACGGCAGCATCCGCGCATCTATAGTTTCTTCATCGACGAGGCCGAGAACGCGCTTCGAATGGAGAGCTATTACATGACCGGTTTCGACACTAAGCCCTATCAGAATGCCCAAGACGATCTGTCGAAACTCGATGGATTGACCAAGGACAAACTTGTTTACGTCAAAGGGTGCGACATGTTCTGGACCCGTACGGTCGCGGGTCTACATGGCAAGATGAAACCGAAGGCCTGCATTTCAGAAGAGAAGGGCGTGAAGGTTCACGGCGATTATCAGATCATCCTGGGCGAGCGCACGTTGTGGAAGGGCGACGTCATCCGGCGTCTGTCGGATGACGTGAAGGTCAACGACGAGCCTCTGGTTCTTCATAAGCAGAACCGCGTGCGGTGGTTTACGTGTTCGCTGTCTTTAGGCGAGGGGCCCGAGGCCAAGCGCTTCACGAGCCTCACCGTTCACGATGGTGGCGATACCGCCTGGCTGCCCGTGCCGACCAAGGATCATCCCGACCGCGAGGTCGGGTTGCACCTGCGCAACGTCGACTGGGCGATGAATAACTCGAAGACCGCGTTCACCAACGATGTGTTCGTGTTCTATCTCGACGAGCGCTGGAAGGGGCATGATCGCAGTCACATCATGTACGCTTACCAGGCCCCTGACGCGGTGCGGGCCGGGATCAATTTGATCTCGATGCAGGCCTATTGCGTGCTCAAGGGTGAAGAGAAAGCCGTGCCGAAGATGTAACCCGGCTTGTGGGCGCCGCGTTATCTCAAGTCGCTGATTTTTCTGAACTGTTGGATCAAAGCGCGACATTTGCAGTCAGATGTCAACGTATCGCACCGGCAAACTCGCGAGGGATTTTAACGCGGGTGCGGTCCGGAACGAGGCTCTTCACCGGCGAAGGAAGTCTTCACGCAACGCGTGCCTGTCGTAGAAAGGAAGTTGGTGATAGCCGAACGACGGATTTGAAGTCGCGGACGAAGTGCGCCTGATCGAAGTATCCAAGATTTGCCGCGACGGTAGCGATGGACTGATTGGTGGTCGACACGAGTTCAGCGGCTTCCTGTAGGCGAAAGCGTCGCACCACCCACTTCGGGCTCGCGCCAACAAATTCTCGAAAGACGCGTTGAAGCACGCGCTCGGTATGTCCGGACGCTGAGGACAGAGCGGCGACGGTATGCAGGTCGCACTGAACCCGCAGGCGCTCGACCAGGTCCCGCGCCAAAACTGCTTTTGGATCAGGTTTCCCGACCATCGCTGACAGCGCATCTGCGCATTCTGCTGCACGCTCTGAAGGACCAGTACAGCCGCGCACTTTGTGGGCAAGTTCTTCGCCGCATGGAACGAGGGCAATCGGAGATCTCAAGTCGGTCACGCGGTGGCTTGGTACGCTACAGAGTGCGCGGAACATGCCCGGTCGGAACTTGATCCCGAAAACCTCGCCGGCGCCTTTGAGCTCACGAACGAATTTCTTGCGCACGATGCCGAATATGCGCGCGTCCGCCCCCTCAAACACCACGTGCACCGAAGGATAAGGGAGTACCTCCGAACACTGCGGCACTTACAAATTCCAGCGAACTCACCAATAGCGCTCGACATATGGCCCGAGTGTTATGGACGGAGAGATTCGCCCGGTTACGACCCCGCTTGGGATTGTAAGAACTGCTCGGTCCACCCGCTGCCTCTTTTCGGCGGAATTTTCGGCAGTCGGGTTTTTACAAGCCGCAGATCGCTTCGGTAAGTAAGACACTTTAGGACTACGATTAGACTTCATGCACGCCACCCCCAACAATCGTATGGACAAAGTCTATGGCTGAAACACAAGCAACCAGCACGTTTGACGTCAAACTCACGCCGACGAACGCGCCCTAATTTTCTCTGGGCACATTTTGCGCCTAGTTCAACGGTTGCGCCTGCAAATATGTCTGTACGGACATATATTAGTAAACATATAATTGCTTTCTGATTGGAATTCATTGCGCACGTCGTTGAGGCCGGTTGGATGGATTGGAACGTCGAAAGAAGACTTGCTCACGTTCCCCGATGCAGTCGTGAGTGAAATCGGCCACGCGCTGTATGTCGCGCACAAGGGCGGTAAACACTCGTCCGCAAAGCCGCTGAAGGGCTTCGGCGGCGCTGGCACGCTGGAAGTCGTCGAGGATTACGACGGCGATAGCTATCGCGCCATCTACACAGTGCGATTTGCTGGAGTCGTTTACGTTCTCCATGCCTTCCAGAAGAAGTCGAAGACCGGCATCTCAAGACCGGCAAGGGAAATGGCGAAGATCAAGTCCAGGCTGAGGACAGCGGAAGAGGAGTACAGGCGATGGCGAGGCGCAAACGCGTGATTTACTCAAAGGCAAGCGTCTTTCATGACCTGGGCCTCAAGGACGCGGACGACTTGGTCCTGCGGGCCGACCTCATGCAGCGGGTCTGCGCGATCATCGAGTCGCGTGGCTTGACTCAAGCTCAAGCCGCCGGAGTGATGGGAATGGACCAACCAAGAGTTTCGGCCTTGATGAGGGGCAAAATTAACAAATTCTCGACTGATCGGCTCTTCAGGGCATTGAGTGATTTGGGTCAGAATATTGAAGTTCGAATTTCGCCTGCCCACGCCAAGAGGGGCCGGATGCTTTTGGCCGCATGAAAAAGTAGCATTTTCGCCGACGATGCGGGAACGACGCCCGTGAGGTGCGCCCCGCTAAAGCTCAGGCTTCAAGCCCCATTAAACCACGTGCAAAAGCCCGCGCGCTGAAGGGCCGTAAGTCTTCGACGCTCTCGCCGACGCCGACGTAGTGCACCGGAAGGGCAAACTTCTCGGCCAGCGCGACGACCACGCCGCCCTTGGCGGTGCCATCGAGCTTGGTCATCACCAAGCCGGTCACCCCGACCATGCTTCTGAACACCTCGACCTGACTGTGAGCGTTCTGGCCGACGGTTGCGTCCAACACCAACAGCGTCGCATGCGGAGCCGTGTCGTCGAGCTTCTTGAGGACGCGGACGATCTTCTGCAATTCCTGCATCAGATTTTCTTTGTTTTGCAAGCGCCCAGCCGTATCGACGAGTAAGACATCGTCGCCGCGTTTGCGCGATTCCATCAGGGCGTCAAAGGCGAGGCTCGCCGCGTCGGTGCCGGTCTCGCGCGCGAACACGGTTGCGCCGCTGCGTCCACCCCAAACCTTGAGCTGCTCGACGGCGGCGGCGCGAAACGTGTCGCCGGCGGCGAGGGCGACGTTCAGGCCGTGATCGCGGAACTGATTGGCCAGCTTGCCAATGGTTGTGGTCTTGCCGGCGCCATTGACGCCGACCATCAGGATGACAAAGGGCTTCTTGGTCGGGTCGGGCGACAGGGGTCGCGCCACCGGTTCGAGCACTTTGGCGATGTCGGCGGCAAAAATCTCGCGGACTTCGGCCTCGGTGATGTCCTTGCCAACCCGCGTCCTCGCCAGGTGTTGAACCAAGCGCCCAGCCGTGACGGAGCCGAGGTCGGCGCCGATCAGGAGTTCTTCAAGCCCATTGAGAGTCGCGTCGTCGAGTTTCTTCTTCGTAAAAAGATCGGTGATCCCGCCGACCAGACGCGATGAGGTGCGTGCGAGGCCGGACTTGAGCCGCGCGAACCAGCCTGATGATCCGCCGTCACCACTCTCGTTCATGCGGCGATCAGGCGGCCATCCCGCACCGCGGCGATGGCCACGTTGACGATGCCGCCGACAGGTGCGGACTGAGGTACCGAAACCGGCACGAAATGACCGTCATGGCCCTGGCCAGCGTGTTCGACCAGGACATCGCACCTGCCCCCGACCCGCGATTGCAGGTAGCGCTCCATCGCGCGATGGCCTGCTGCGCGCAACGTCGCGGCGCGAGATTTGATCGTCGCGCCATCGACCGGCGGCATCTTGGCCGCCGGTGTGCCCGGCCTGATGGAATACGGAAAGACGTGGAGATGGGTGAGGCCGCAGGCGTCGATCAGCTCCACCGTGTTTGCGAACATCGCCTCATCTTCGGTCGGAAATCCCGCGATCAGATCGGCGCCGAACACCGCGTCGGCTCGCGCCGCACGGACACGCTCGCAGAACGAAATCACATCGGCGCGGAGATGTCGGCGCTTCATGCGCTTGAGAATCGTATCGTCGCCCGACTGCGCCGAAATGTGAAAGTGCGGCATCAGGCGTGGTTCGGACTCAATCAGCCGGAAGATATCGTCGTCCACTTCGGCGGGGTCAAGCGACGACAAGCGCAGGCGCTTGAGTTCGGGCACGGCGGCCAGCAGTCTCCGCGCCATCTGGCCCAAAGTCGGCATGCCGGGAAGATCGGTACCGTATCCCGTGATGTCGACGCCGGTGATCACGATTTCGGCAATCCCGCTCTCGACCAGGCCGCGCACCTCTTCGGTGATACGGCCCATGGGCACGCTGCGATTGTTGCCGCGCGCGAAGGGGATGATGCAGAAAGTGCAGCGATGATCGCAACCTTGCTGCACCTGCACGAAGGCGCGGACCCGGCCGTGAAATCCTTCAATCAGGTGTTCGGCCGTTTCGCGCACCGCCATGATGTCGCTGATCAGAACTTTCTCGTCGGCGCGTTCGATAAAGCTGTCGCGGCGCATCTTGTGCTCGTTGCCAAGCACGCGGGCGACCTCGGGCATGGCGGCATAGCGCGATGGGTCGAGTTGCACTGCGCAGCCGGTGGCGATGACGGCAGCGGACGGATTCTCACGCTTCAATTTGCGGATTGCCTGAATGCCCTGGCGCTCGGCTTCCTTGGTGACGGCGCAGGTATTGACGATCACGGCCTCCGTCAATCCGGCCGCGCGCGCGTGCGACAGCATCACTTCCGATTCGTAGGAATTCAGCCGACAGCCGAAGCTGATGGATCGAACGGCGGCGGGTTTGGTGACGGCGTTCACGGCAATACCCATGTCCCAGTGAACACTTCAGCGAATGGCCCGGTCATGATGACGTGATTGTCCGCGCGCCATTCAATAAGCAGGTCGCCACCGTCAAGCGTAACAGTAACCTTGCGCTGCGTGAGTCCACGGCGGACGGCCGCGACGCCGGTGGCGCAGGCGGCGGTGCCGCAGGCGAGGGTGATGCCGCTTCCTCGTTCCCACACGCGCATACGGAGGTGGGTCGGCGAGCGCACGTCGACCACCGAAATATTTGCGCGCTCGGGAAACAACGCATGGCGCTCGAGTTTTGGGCCGAGTACCGCAAGGTCGATCGCATCCGCCTTGTCGACGAAGAACACAGCATGGGGGTTGCCCATGCTGACGCCGACGGGATCTCGGAGCGGGCCTTCGCCGATGCCGAGATGCAACGTGTCGCGCTCTTCGGCCAACGGAATGTCGCGCCAGCCGATTTTGGCCGGGCCCATGTCGATCGAGACCTGATTGCCATCGGCGCGTTCTGCGATGATCGGTCCGCCCAAGGTCTCCATCACGATCCGGCTCTTGCCGGTCTCGCGCATGATCAGGTCGGCGACGCAGCGCGAGCCATTGCCGCAACTCTCGGCGATCGACCCATCGGCATTGTGCACGCCCATGAAGACGTCACCGCCGTTGCCGGCCGGGCGGATGGTGAGAATCTCGTCACAGCCGACACCAAATCGGCGGTCGGCGAGTTGGCGCGCCTGCGCGGTGGTGAGGGTCATGTCGCGCGCGCGAGCATCCAGCACGACAAAATCGTTGCCGAGGCCATGCATCTTGCGAAACGGAAGAGGGTCGGACGCGCTCATGCCGCGGTTATAGGTAGGGGGTTGGGGGGTGTCCAGTAACCGGCGGAGTGGTACGAAATGCCTTGAATTATCGAGCCCGACCCCACTTACTGCCAGTGTTTTCAAAGGCTTCGGAGGTCGTCATGGCGATCGCCGCAATTGATGACTTTCTGAAGAGAGAATCGGCCGCCGGCATCCTTTTGGTCGGGGCGGCGTTCGCTGCCATGGTCGTGGCCAACTCGCCGCTCGGCGGATTTTACGAATTGGTTCTCAATCTCAAGGTGTCGGTTGCCGTCGGCGAGTTTGCGATCGCCAAGCCCGTTTCACTTTGGGTCAACGATGGCCTGATGGCGTGGTTCTTTTTTCTCGTCGGCCTTGAGATCAAGCGCGAGATCGTGGAAGGAGAACTTTCGACTCTGCGCAATGCTGCGCTGCCCGCTGTCGCCGCGGTCGGCGGCATGGCAGGTCCGGCCGCGGTTTACGTGTTCTTCAATTGGGGCAACCCGGTCGCCATCGGCGGATGGGCGATCCCAGCGGCAACCGACATCGCGTTTGCCCTGGGCATCCTCTCGTTACTGGGGCCCCGGGTGCCGACGTCGTTGAAGATTTTCTTGACCGCCGTTGCGATCATCGACGACATCGGCGCGATCATCATTATCGCTCTTTTTTATACCAGCCAGTTGTCGGCATTGGCGCTCTCTGTCGCCGGCATCTGTGTCGTCGCCCTGGTGGCCGCGAATCTGATCGGACTGCGGCGTACCGATGTTTATATCGGCATTGGAATCGTGCTTTGGGTCGCGGTTCTCAAGTCCGGCGTTCACGCCACTCTCGCCGGCGTGATCACGGCGTTGGCAATTCCGATCCAGGCCGACGATTCGGGCCATTCCCCACTCGTGGTTCTTGAGACTGCGTTGCACGGGTGGGTTCAGTATTTCATTTTGCCGGTCTTCGCGTTCGTCAACGCTGGGCTCGACTTCAGCACGCTAACCCTGGCGGCGGCCACTTCTCCGGTCGCACTTGGAATCATTTTCGGTCTGGTGATCGGAAAGCAGCTCGGTGTGGCCATTGGATCGTGGCTATGCTTTGCCCTGGGGTCAGCCAGACCGGCGGATGCCAGCCCGATCGCTTTTCACGGTGTCTGTGTCCTGACGGGAATCGGTTTCACAATGAGCCTCTTTATCGGCGACCTCGCCTTCGCCGATCCGGCATTGAGCAGTCCGATCAAATTTGGCGTGCTTGTCGGGTCGCTCATTTCGGCGGCGCTCGGCTATGGCCTGGTACGCTATGGAACACGACCCGGGACGGCTTGACTCACCGGCGCCAACCCCATAGAAACGCACGCTTTTCCGGCCCTTCGGCTTGGCCGCTAAGGCATTGATATTTCGACGTTGTTTCGGGCTTCTTCGCTCCCGCGGGGGCCCGCCAGTCCGCGAAGGTTCGCGCACTGGCGTCGTTGGCGTTTGCGTCATCGGTGTTTCTGTCAGCGGCGGGGGCGGCAACGGGACCTGAATGTTTCAGAATCTCTCCGAGCGCCTCGGCCAAGTTCTGACCCGGCTCACCAAACGTGGTGCGCTGTCGGCGTCGGACGTTGCCGAAGCGATGCGTGAAGTGCGCGTCGCGCTGCTCGAGGCCGACGTTGCGTTGCCGGTGGTCAAGGACTTCATTGACAAAGTCTCGGCCGAAGCGGTCGGCGAGAAGGTGATCAAGTCGGTCACCCCCGGCCAGATGGTCGTGAAGATTGTTCACGACGCACTTGTTGAAATGCTGGGCGGCACGGCGCCGGCCGAAGGCGTCGATCTTGCCGCGCCGATTCCGGTCGCGATTCTGATGGTTGGTCTGCAAGGTTCGGGCAAGACGACCACAACCGCCAAGATTGCCAATCGTTTGATGACCAAGAACCGGAAGAAGGTTCTGTTGGTCTCGCTCGATACCTATCGTCCTGCCGCGCAGGAACAGCTCGCCATTCTCGGTCGCCAGGTCGCCGTCGAGACATTACCGATCGTGTCTGGTCAGATGCCGATCGATATTGCCAAGCGTGGTCTCGATGAGGCGCGTAAAGGCGGTTTCGACGTCGTGATGTTCGACACGGCCGGACGTACGACGGTTGACGACGAGATGATGGCCGAAGTCGCGGCGCTCAGGGACTTGATCAAGCCGCATGAAGTCCTGCTGGTCTCGGACGCCATGATCGGTCAGGACGCGGTGGCGACGGCCAAAGCGTTCAACGATCGTCTCGCCGTGACGGGCATCGTCCTCACGCGCGTTGACGGCGATGCGCGCGGCGGCGCAGCGTTGTCGATGCGCGCCGTTACCGGTAAGCCGATCAAGCTGATCGGTGTCGGCGAAAAGGTTGACGCACTTGACGTGTTCGACCCAAGCCGCATTGCCGGCCGCATCCTCGGTATGGGCGACATCGTCAGCCTGGTCGAGCGCGCCGCCGAGACCGTCGACAAGGAAGAAGCCGAGCGCGTCGCGCTTCGGATGATGGAAGGCCAGTTCGACTTCAACGACATGCTGTCGCAGATTCGTCAGGTCCAGAAGATGGGCGATCTGAAGGGCCTGATGGGCATGATCCCCGGCCTTTCCAACGCGCTCAAGCAAGCCAAGGGACTCAATGTCGACGACAAGGTGGTCAAGCGCCAGGAAGCGATGATCCTGTCGATGACCCCGAAAGAGCGCCGCAATCCGGACCTGATCAAGGCCTCGCGCAAACAGCGCATCGCAACGGGATCGGGCATGTCGGTCGCCGACGTCAACAAGTTGCTGAAGCAGCATGCCGACATGTCGACGATGATGAAGCGCATCAAGAAAATGGGCGGGCCCTCGGCGATGGGCGCGATGATCAACCGCATGGGCGGGTTGCCGGGCTTGCAGGCGCCGCGTGGCCCCGGCGGCCCACCGATGTTTCGACGTTAGTTAAGAATCACCACTTCAACCGACCTTTTCAACATCAGACACAAAGCCGAAGGAGAAAATCTCAAGATGGCACTTGCAATCAGAATGTCCCGGGCGGGCGCGCGCAATCAGGCGTTCTTCCGGATCGTTGTCGCCGATTCCCGCTTCCCGCGTGATGGCCGCTATATCGAGCGGCTCGGCACCTACAATCCGTTGCTGCCGCAGGATCACAAGGACCGCGTCGTATTCAAGATGGACCGGGTAAAGCATTGGCTCGGCGTTGGCGCCAAGCCGTCGGATCGCGTGCAGCGCTTTCTCGCCAAGCTGGGCGTGATGGCGGCTCCGGCAATTCCGAAGCAGACCAAGAAGGACAAGCCAAAGACCAAGGCCCAAGAGCGTCTGAAGGCGCAGGCCGAAGCGGCGGAA
>VGEM01000046.1 GCA_016869315.1 Alphaproteobacteria bacterium
CGAGCTGCGTCGAGGTCAGCGCGGCGATGTGCGTGGTGTCGAAGCTGCCGAGACGCGATGACGTCAATCCGTCGAGCTGGGTCACGGTCAGACCGGCGACCACAGTCGTCGTCAGCGCGTTGACGAAGGTTGAATTGACTCCGGCGACCTGGGTCGAACTCAAACCGCCCACTTGGGTCGTGGTCAGAGAGCCGACGCTTGTCGTGTTCAACCCTCCTAGCTGCGTGCCACTGAAGGTTCCGATTTGGGTCGACGAGAAGCCTGTCAGCTGCGTCGTTGTGATGACGCTCATCTGCGTGGAGCTGAGGCCCTTGATTTGCGTCGCCGTGAGGCTGGCGAGCTGCGTCGTGGTGAACGCAGGAATTTGCGTGGTGGAGAAGAATCCCAGCTCTGTCGAATCGAGCGCCTGGATCGCGGTCGTGGTGAGACCCGCGATCTGCGTCGTCGTCAGAGATTGAATGAACGTTTGCGTCGCCATGGCGCTGCGCTCCTGAAATCAGCGGCAGATGTGAGGAAGAGAATCGGAAAGGGGCAGCGCTGAGCTGCAGTCCCGCGCAGTAGCGGCGAAGGTGACATCAAACATTTCCAATCCCCTTTCTAGAGACGAAAGCCGGAAGGCTTTCCGCCCCCCTGTCACGCGCAAGCGTTGTAGCCCAAAACGTGTAAAGAGAGCAAGCAAGGCATATCGGACACCGACTCACCTAAAACTGGTACAGTTAATGGAGAACAGAAAAGTGTTAAGATTATGTTGGAGGCGCCGCAATTCTGCCGCCCCGGGCGCCAATCTCTAACACATTGTATTTGGCTGCATTCTTCGGCCTGATGAGGTCCACTAATGGGCATGATCCAAAAGTTATCCACAACCTGATGCGTCCCGTGGCGCGATAATGGCAAAAGATAACGCGACCATCTCCGATTCGGTTGCACGGCAAATCATCGACAGCTCTGCGGCCGATTCAAATGAGGCCGAGTCGGGCAAAGCCAATTATTACGCGATAGCGAGTCGAAACGAGATCAAGGTTCGCGAATGCTTTCTTGGAGCCCGCGGGTGATCGGCGTCATGAAATAAGAGAGCACACTGCGCGTGCCCACTTTGATTTCGCCGGCCACCGTCATGCCGGGAATGATCCGCGAGCCTTCCGGCATGTTTTCGAGCTCGGTCGTTTCCAGATCTATAAGTGCGCGATGGAATGCCCCGGACGGACCGCGATCCGCCGGACGCACGGTCATTTCGCTGCCGTTCGAGAACGACTCTTCGCCGATGGTGACGAGTCGGCCCTTCAACATGCCGTGCCGCGTGTAGGGGAACGAATCGACTTTCACCACCACGTCATCGCCCGGTTTGGCGTAGCCGACGTCGGCTGAATTGATCATCACCTCGGCGACCAGCTTGGCGTTGGCTTTGACGATGGTGATCAAAGGCTCGGCTTCGCGCAGCACCGAACCGACTGAACGCTTGGCAACGTCGAGAATCACGCCGTCTTCGGGAGCGCTGACAACCACCAACTCGTTGAGCAGTGCTGCCTTCGAGATGCCTTCACCCAATTTGTTGGCTTCGTTCCGGGCATTGATCAGATCGTCGAGGATCTGATTGCGCCATTGATCGGTGAAGCCCTGCCGCTCGGCATCCTTCGACTGCAGCTCGTGCGTCAGCTCGGTGATTCGGTTTCCGGCCTGGGTGTATTCCTGCTCCATGCGCATGCGGTTGGCTTGGGCTTCGAGGTGATTGAGCCGAGATCCGATCTGCTTTTCAGCCATGGTGCCGCGCATCGCCTCGACATCCTTGGCCACCTTGAGCTGCTCCTTGAGCGAGGCAATCTGGTCTTCCGTGGTGCGAATGTTGGCGCGGCGGCGCTCGATTTCCTCGTCGTACATCTTCAGCTGCGAGGCATATTGCGCCTGGCGTTGACGGTAGAGATTGGCCTGCAGGAGGTCGTCCGGCGTCGCGGTCCCGACCGGCTCAAACGGCCGGCCGTTCAACTCGGCGTCGAGTCGACGGATCTGCGACAGGATCGAGCTTTGCTGGCTCGACAATGACGCGAGATCGGCCCGCGCGAACGTGGGATCAAGCGTCGCCAAGATCTGGCCCTTGGTGACAAGATCGCCCGGCCTGACGTTGACGTCGCGGATGATGGCGCGATCCATCGGCTGTAGCATCAACGGCGGTGTTTCGGTCATCAACCGCCCGGTGCCGACGACGACGATATCGACGTTGACCAGCTGCGCGGTCAGGATGGTGGCGAGAAAAGTTCCGACCACCATGTAGAAAGTCGAGCGCATGTGGCGCGGCGGCAGTTCTTCCATGATCTCGTCGACCGGATCCTGGAACGGAATGGCGTCGGGCAGCACGGTGTTCGCCGGCACTGACTGCAACCATTTGGTCGGATCGCCACGGCGTTGAACCGCCTGTTTGACCTTGGTGAGGGCTTTCATGGCGCGGTTCGCCTCAACCCTGCATGTGGCGCGTCTGCTGCGCCCAGAGGTGTTTGTAAACGTCGCACCGCTGCACCAGGTCGGCGTGCGGCGCAAAATCGATCACCTGGCCCTTGTCGAGCACGAGGATCCGGTCGGCGTCGACCAATGACGACAGGCGATGGGACACGATGATCATCGTCCGGTCGCGGGCGATCTCGGCCAGGTTCTGTTGAATGATCGCTTCGCTCTCGGGGTCGAGTGCGCTGGTCGCCTCGTCGAGCAGCAGCAATCTGGGTTGGACGAGAAGCGCGCGTGCGATGGCGATGCGCTGGCGCTGGCCGCCCGAGAAATTGGACGCGCCCTCCTCGACCAGCGTGTCGTAGGACATCGGCAGGCGGTCGATGAATTCATCGGCGCCGGCGAGACGCGCCGCTTCCATGATCTCATCCAGCGTCGCGTCGGGTTTGCCGGCCGCGATGTTGTCGCGAATCGTGCCGCGGAACAGAATGTTTTCCTGCAACACGACGCCGATGCTGCGCCGCAAGTGGGCGAGGTCGATGTGGCGAATGTCGGTGCCGTTCAACTTGATCAGGCCTTCCTGCGCCGTGTGGATGCCCTGAATCATCCGCGTCATCGTGGTCTTGCCCGAACCCGAGCGGCCGACCACGCCGATCATCTGGCCTTCCTCGACCCTGAAGGTCACCCGATCGAGGGCAGGCGTCGCGGCGTTGCCGTATCGGAACGAGACTTGTTGGAATTCGAGCTCGCCCCGGATCATCGGCCGGATACCGCGCTGATTGGGATCGCGCTCGGGCGGGTGGTCCATCACCTTGCCCAGCATTTTGATGGCAAGCGCCGTCTGTTGATATTCGTTGATCAGCGCGACGATTTGCAGCAACGGGCCGGTGACGCGACCCGACAACATGTTGAAGGCGACCAGCGCGCCCATGCTGAGGGTGCCGTCGAACACCAGCATCGCGCCGAGGCCGAGGATCGAAATGGTCATGAGGCTCTGAATGCCCTGGGTCAGCACCACGGCGATGGCGCTGAACAGCCCGACCTTCGAGCGTTTTCGGGTCGACTGCGCGACCTTGGCATCCCACGACTTGTTGCGGAGCGGCTCGAGCGCGAGCGACTTGACCGCGCGCATGCCGTGGATGGTCTCGACCAGATCGGCCTGGCGCAGGCCCTCCGCGCCATACAGTTCCTCAAGGTACTGACGGAATGTCGGGATCATGATCGCGATGATCGCCGCGATCACGGCCGAGAACGCCAACACCACCGCCGTCAACATGCCGCTATAGACGGCGAGCACGATGAGCAGGATCGGAAGCGCCGAAACGTCCAGCAGCGTCTGAAACAGCCGCCCGGTCAGAAACTGCCGGATCGATTCGGTCTGCTGCATGTTCCTGAGCAACACGCCCGCCGTCGTGGTCTCGAAGAACGTCATCGGCAGCTTGAGCATGTGGTCGAACGCGCGCGAGGCGAGCTTCGCGTCAATCTTGTTGGTGGCGAAGATCATCAGATATTGACGCGTGTAGGCGAACAACCCCTCGAACACGATCGAGAGAATGTACGCCAAGACCACCGCGATCAGCGTCTGGTAGCTCTGATGCGGGATCACCTTGTCGATGATGATCTGAAAGCAAAGCGGCGCCGCGAAACTGATCAGCTGCGACATGACGGTCGCGATGGCGATGTCGCGGAAGAACGTCCACTGCCGCCCGATCTCGGGCATGAACCACTGCAAGCCGAACGGACGCGAGTCGTCGATCAGCTTGAATTTGCGCTTGCACAGAATCAGCCGGCCGCTCCACGCCTCGCAGAACGTGTCGCGCGGCACGAGCGAGATACCCGACGCCTCGGTGCGCGGGTCGAGCTGCGCCACCATGGGCTGGCCGTCGGGATTGGTGAAGGCGCTGATGATGATGACCCAGTTGCCGGCCTTCTGTTCGGCCATCACCGGGAATGCGCTGCCGAGCGCGTTGAGATCTTTCCAGCCGCGATCCTTCAGCGTCTTCGCCGTCAAACCAAGATCGCGCATGATATGAAGGACGGAGCCGACCGGATCGGCTTCCTCGGCGTCGGCAAAACGCTCGGGCGGCACCTGGACGCCATGGTGCATGGCGACCAAGAACATGCAGCGCAGCGCCGTGAGATGCGGCGCCATCGGACGGTCGGGCATATGATTCATGGCGTGATGTATCGGCCCGCTTGGTTAATAACCTGAAAATTCATCTATTACGTGATATTTTTTGCACGAGTTCGACTACCTGGCGCATGATGGGCTGCCAGTGGCTCTGCGCATCCTGCCGGAAGAACCGGGCCTGAGGGTACCAAGGCGTCGTCTCGGTGCCATTGCCCCAATACCACAGCTTGCCCATACCCTCCGGCACCAGAATCTGCAGCGGCGTTCCAACGGCGCCGGCGATGTGCGCCGCGGTGTTCGACACCGTGATGACGTGATCGCAGGCCGCGGCCAAAGCCGCGACGCCGTCGAGATCGGCGGTCAAGTCGAGTCCATCGAGATGGATCAACGCGAGCCCGGTGTCGCGGGTCAGACGCTGCCGCTCGTCTAAAGTGTCACCATATTGAAGATTGACGAACTTCACCCCAGGCACGCGGATCGCGTCTGCCCAATCGGTCAGCGCCGTACTCTTGTTGTTGCCGAACCGCGGATTCTTGGATAACCACGACATTCCGATCAGCTTCTCGTTGTCGGCCACGCCGGTCTGGGCGCGGAGCGCCGCAACGCGAGCAAGATCGGGCTGCAGGACGGGGAATCGCGCCGTGGCGAAGCGAGCGACGTCGGTACGCAAGACCGTGCCAAGGGTGCCGATTGGACATTGCGCGACAATATCCGCCGGCGTGACGGCGGGATCGACGGGCCACGTCCGTTCGATAAACCGGATCGTCGGATACGAACGCCGGAACAACGGCAGCAGTCGCTGATCGGCCTCCCACACCACGTTGACGCCGCGCTCGACCAGATCCTGCATCATGTTGGCGTAAAGAATTTCGTCGCCCACACCCTGCTCGGCAAAGACCAGCAGCGCGCCGTCGCCGAGGTCCTGGCCTTGCCATAATGGCCGCGCGTTGGGGCGGGCTGGAATGTGATCGGCGGCCTGACGCCATAAATAGTCCCGCCATCCTTCGGCATAGTTGCCGATCAGCAGATAGACCAAGCCCAGGTTCTTGTGCGGCATGGCGAGGTCGGGCTGCAGAGCGATGGCGCGCTTGAAGGCGGCAATGGCCGCATCAAGATCGCCGAGGCCCCACAGCGTCATACCGTAGTTGCTGTAACCTTCGGCATAGTCGGGAACGGCCGCGAGCGCCTGTTCGATTAGGGGCTTCGCTTCCGCGAAGCGTCCGGTCTTGTTGAACGAATCGCCAAGATTATTGAGTGCTTTGGGGTTTCCCGGCTGGAACTTGAGCGAATGCTGGAAAATCGGGATCGCTTCGTCATGTCGATCGGCGCTGTTGAGGGTGACGGCGAGATTGTTGAGCGCGAGCGGCATATTGGGGTCGAGCGCGATCGCCTTGCGGTAGTTGACGACCGCCTCGTCCCAGTTACCCATGGTGTAATAGACGACACCTAGATTGTTGTAGAGCAAGGGATGACGCGAGTTGAACTTCGCCGCTTCGCGATAGCCCGCGATCGCCCGCTCGAACTGTCCCTCGTTCTGCGCTTTCATCGCCGCGTTGAACGTCTCGACAAACGCCGGCGACATCCCGCCGGGAGCGCTTGCGCCGGCAGCGCGACGCTGCTGGCGGTTCACCGCGAACTCCCGCGACGGTGGGCGATCAGATTGGTCTGAGGCATGCTGAAATGTCGGCTCATGGAACGGCCACAACAGAGCCGCCAGCATAGCATCGGCGGCGAGCGCTGAAGGTTCCGTTAAGCGCGGCGATCTCACAGCTTTGGCTTTCCGACTCGGCTCCGCGCTGCGTTGGCGCGGCGTTTCTCCCAACGGCGAAAAACGCGCGCTCGGCCACCGGGGTTGCCCGACCCCGGCCGCGCCCCGATTCTCCAATCTTTCGAAAGGCTTAGTCGGCCATGCCGCCGCGGGTCGGCTGACGGGTCGTGGCAGGGGCCGGTGCCGCTGGGGCCTTCGCCACCGATGCGGCATTCTTGGCGCCATGCTGGGTGACTCGGTCCTTGCCGTTCACCGGCGTGACCGGCCCTTTGTACCGAGCGATGTGGTTGGCGGTGTTCTTCTCCGAGTAGTACGCGGCCAAGGTCTTGATCTTGTCCTTGTCGGGGTAGAGCACGGCCGCTCCGCCGCCCCAGCCGCCGGTCATGCCGGCCATGCGCGGCGTGAACCATACCGCGCCGTCGCGTGTCACGGACATTTTCGGTTCGTCGGTTTTGAGCGGCATCGGGTAGGGCGTGAAGGTTTCGGTTTTGGGATCGAAGCTGACGAGGTAATTGTCGCAGGTGATCCACATCAGGCCGTTGTCATCGGCCCAGACGTCGTAGGGATTCGAATACAGCACTGGAATTTCGAACTCGGTGATCTTGCCGGTGGCAGCATCGAGGCGGCCGATGATCCCCGCTTGCCCGCCAACCGCGCCATAAACCCCATAATAAGGATTGCCCTCATTATCGATGCCGAGGCGGCGGAGGCTGGTCGGCGCGGACGGTACCGGATAGCGCTTGAATTCCTCGGTGACCGGATCGAATCGGACCACGGCCGAGGTGTGGTACTCGACGTACCAGATCTTGTCCTTCTGATCGATGATGATGCCGTATGGCCGCGCGCGCGCTTCGGGCGATTCATAATACGTGATCTTGTCGAGCTTGCGGTCCCAATGTCCGAGCTTGTTGCTCGGCAGCATCGTGAACCATAGATCGCCGGTCGAGGTAAACACCGGCGTATGGCCATGCAGGCCGCGCTGGGTCACGGGATAGTGGTCCGACACGCCCGATTTGGGATCGAGCCGGACCAGGAAGTAATCGCGACCGGCCCACCACACCGAGCCATCGGTATCGACCGTCAGTCCATGCGGCGATGCCTTTGGATCCTTGGTGTCGTAGTCCTTGAACGCCCCGGTGCGCGGATCGAGCCAAACGATCGAGGCCGGCACGCCGCGTTCGGTGATCCAGACGTTGCCCTGCTGATCAAAATGCGTTTCCTGAGTCCAGCGCTTGGGCCGCTCCGCCGTGTTGGGAAACTGGTAGGTGATGTATTGCGCCTTGCCGAGCGCGTCCTCATTCAGCGGCGCCTCGACTTCGTCCAACACCGCCCGCGGCAATTTATCGGCGCCGAAGTTCGCTTCGAGGTAATCAAGCAGGACCTTGCGGTCGCCATCGCTCATTGGCGGCATCATCGATGCGCCCTCAATGATGCCGCCGCCGGCAAAGGCGACATCCTTGGTCATGAAATCGATTTGCGAATCCCAACTCTCGCGTGCCTGCGGAAGGGTCGGAATGAAGTTGACGCCGTGGCAGACGACGCAGGTTCGGTCGAGGATGTCTTTGCCCGGGCCGGGCGGATAGAGTTTGGCGTACGACACGATCTGGTCGGCGCTCTCGATTTCTTCAAGGGTGCGACCGCCGACATAGGATGGGGACGTTGGCGCTTCGGTTAGCGCGAGATCGACCGTCGCCTTGCCGTCAGCGGCCAAGGCGAACTGCTTGACCGGCGCGCTGAGACCGCGCTTTTCCACCGTCACTTCATAGCGGCCCGGAAACATGTTGACCGCGCGATAGCGCCCCTTCGCCGCGAACACCGTGTAGGAGACGTTCCTGTCGATGTTCTTGAGCGTGACCTTGGTGCCCGCGACCGATTTCGGGGCGGTCACCGACCCTTCGACCTGGCTCAGTCCCGGCACCGGATCTGCCCCTGCTGGCGCCACCGCCAGCAAAGTCACCAACAGGCAAACCGAGATCTTGAACTGAGTCATAGCGCCCCCCTTCCGATGGTATCTCATCGAAATCGTGGCGGAGGCCGCTGCCAGAGTCTAGCCGGGAAAAGTCCAAGAATGCACGTCAAGTCTTGCGCCGGAAACCCGAACCTCCCGGCTTCTCGACGACTTTTGCGGTGGCGGAGCGAAATCGCTCCGCAAGCACCGCGGTTGAAGTGGCAGGTTCCAAGACTTTGGGATCAAGACCGCAACCCTCGACGACATAGTTTGGAATTCTGACAGAGTCCCGACATGCCATCACAAAAACCTGAATTGCTGGTATGCCGCGCAGATCGACTTTTCGGTATTGGTAGGGTGAAAGTCGGAACCCTGCGGCAAAAAGCGCGCTCATAAAGGTCGTATGGTCGAACAATGTTGAGCGCTTGCCCAAGACAGAAGTTTCGACGTCACCGCCGTCGATTGAAAATGACTCCGCAACGATAATCGCCTCGGAGGGCCGCAACCAGGCGACGTATTCTTCCGCGGAGGCGAATGCGTAATTTCCGACAAAGTGTGAGTAAACCACGCGCGGGTGCCGAGGTGAAGGCACAGCTTCAAAGGTCTCGTATTGGCGAATTGGATAGCGGGCGGCCAGCGCCGCCACCTGACGAAAATACTCAGAGGGTTCGATCCCGACAAATTCGACCAAGTCGATCTTGAGGCCGAATGAACACATCGCCTCTGCAACAGCAATCTTTTCGATCGAGGCAAACATTGTCGAGCCAAGTTCGCAGAATTCCGCGGATTTGAGCTGCGATAGCAGATCGGCAATGCACAAAAACTCCACCCACAGCCTTTTTTTTGTGTCGCCTCGGAGGTGGATCAGTTCCTTGAGATATTGATACCCCTGGGCTGCCTCATAAGCCTCGGCATCATACAAGACCCGCTCGGTGTGACGGATCTGGCCCGGAACTCCTTCACCGAAGAGGAGAATCGTCCTGCTGTCACCTTGTAACTGATACCAGTTCATGCGGGATATACTACTCCGGATCCACGATCAGCATTGATCCTTGGCGAATCATGCCAATACTCAATGCCCTGTCGATAATAAGCCGGCTGTTGCTTTCAGCCTTGGCGCCAATCACGATCAACATACACATGGTCGACGGCAACCTCGCCGCATCAGATACTACACAAATCATGCCCGCGTCCCGCCCTTTCCTGACCATTGCCGAAGCGTCGCGGCTGATTGAGTCGAAGAAACTGTCGCCGGTCGAGCTGACCGCCGCCATGCTGGCCGCCATCGCGGCGCTCAACGGACGGCTTCACGCTTATCTGGTGGTGCTGGAAGAGAGCGCCATGGCCGCGGCCAAGACCGCTGAAACCGAGATCATGGCCGGGCGCATTCGCGGCCCGCTTCATGGCATCCCGGTCGGGCTCAAGGACCTGTTCGATACCGCTGCCGTGAAAACAACCGGCAACTCGGCTGCGTTTCGCGACCGCGTCCCGTCAGCCGATGCAACCATCGTCGCTAAACTGAAAGCCGCTGGCGCGATCATCCTTGGCAAACAGACCGCCTGGGAATTCGGCATCGGCGGCGCGTCGACCGACCTGCCCTGGCCGCCGGCGCGAAATCCGTGGAACCTTGAGCGCGACCCGGCTGGCTCATCAAGCGGCACCGCCGCTGCGATCGCCGCCGGCCTTTGCCTCGCGGGCCTCGGCACCGACACTGGCGGCTCGATCCGCGGACCCGCGGCGTGGTGCGGCTTGGCGGGGATCAAGCCGTCTTTCGGGCTGGTCAGCAAAGCGGGCGTGATGCCGCTGTCCGACACGCTCGATCATATGGGGCCCCTCGCCTGGACGGCCGAGGACTGCCGCCTGATCATGCAGGTGATCGCCGGATACGACCCGGCCGACCCCAAGAGCATCGATCGCGCGCCGCCGGATTTTTCCGCGTCGATCGAGCGAACGGCGCGCGGGCTCAAGATCGGATTGGTTCGCGATTACTACGAGAAGCAGATTGTCGCAACCACTCCGGTCCGACGCGCCTTTGATGAGTCGGTCGCCGCGCTGAAGACCGCCGGCGCCGAATTCGTCGATGTCTCGATCCCGCCGCTTGCCGCCTTCGCCGACGCCGGCTCGAAAATCTCGCCTTACGAAGGGTGGAAGAACTATGGCGCCTTGATCGAGGCGAATCCCGCGCAGTTTGCCGCCCGCACCCGAACGCGGCTCGAACCCGGCAAAGCGGTGACCCTTGAAGCTCACCGCGCCGGAGTGGCCGAGAAGGAAAGATTGGCGGCTCGCGTCGACGACGCGCTCGAGGCCGTGGGCTTCCTTCTCTTGCCGACATCATCCGAAGGCGCACGCGCGTTAGGCGATGACTCGCTCGCGCCGGGCCGGAGTCCTTTCTATAACCGCTCGTTCAACCTCTCGGGACATCCCGCCATGTCGGTCTGCAACGGCTTCACGCCGGACGATCTGCCCATCGGCATTCAGATCGTCGGCCGTCGCTGGCAGGACGATCGCGTGCTGGCGCTCGGGCATTTCTTGGAACGGGCAGCCGGAACACGGTCGCGCCGTCCGGTCGTCGCGAGCGAGAGCGGCTGAGCGCCATGCCCGAATTCGATCTCCTGATCCGCGGCGGCACGGTTTACGACGGCAGCGGCGCCGACGGAAGAAAGGCCGATGTCGGCGTCAAGAGTGGACGCGTCGCCGCCATCGGCAAGCTTGCTCGCGACGCCTCCCGCGAGATTGATGCCGACGAGCGCGCGGTCGCGCCGGGGTTTGTCGACATTCACACCCACTATGACGCCCAGGTGCTGTGGGACGCGCGGGTCAGCTTCTCCCCGTGGCACGGGGTCACGACTTGCGTGGTCGGCAACTGCGGCTTCGGGATTGCGCCGGCCAAGCCGGAACACCGCATGATGCTCAAACGCACGTTGGAAAAAGTCGAGGGCATGAGCTTTGACGCCCTCACCGAGGGCCTTGGCGATTGGTCGTTCGAGACGTTTCCCGAGTACCTCAATCTGCTCGATCGGCGGGAGAAGGCGATCAACGTTGGCGTGCTCTGCGGTCACACGCCGATCCGAATTAACATCATGGGCGAAGCCGCGATCGAGCGCGCTGCGACCGAAGACGAAGTCATGGCCATGAGCGCGCTGGTCGACGAGGCCATGAGCGCCGGTGCGGTTGGTTTTTCGACGTCACGGTCCCCGGTCCACGTCGGCTACAAAGGCCTACCGGTGCCAAGCCGCTTCGCCGAGTTCTCGGAGGCACGGGCCCTGGCGGCGGCGCTCAAGGGTCGAGGCCTGGTTCAGATCACGGCAAGCTCGCGGCCTGACTTCAACGAGTTCGCCGAGCTGGCACGCGCGTCCGGCGCGACCGTCACCTGGACCGCCATCCTGACCGGCATGGCCGGACCCGACAGCCACCGCCAGTATCTCGCCAAGTGCCTTGAGATGCAGCGCAGCGGCATACCGTTCGTTCCGCAAGTCGCCTGCCGCCCGTTGCAGACCGAATTCCAGCTTCTGGCGCCGTTCTCCTTCGAGCGCACCGATTTCTTCCTCAAGGCTTCGGCCGCAATGACGGTCGAAGGCAAGATCGTGGCCTATCGCGATCCGGCATTTCGCACAGCGTTCAAGCACGGCATGGCGCACGATTCGGCCGACGGCGGCGAGACCGCGCGCCTTCGGCCGTCGTTCTGGCAAATCAGCATCGATGATTGCGCCATATATCCCGAGCTCAACGGACAATCGCTTGCTGAAGAAGCGACGCGCCGTGGCGTTCATCCGGTTGACCTGATGCTCGATCTTGCCATCGAAGAAAATCTCGAGACGCGTTTTCATATGCCGCTGTTCAACAACGACGAAAACGGCGTGAGGGAATTGCTGCAATCTCCCGGCGTGATGTTGGGCCTTTCCGACGGCGGCGCCCACGTCAGTCAGATGTATGACACCTGCTACTCAACCTATTTGCTTGGTCACTGGGTGCGCGAGACCGGCGCCCTGACGCTGCCCCAGGCCGTCCGAATGCTGACCTCGCGACCGGCAGAGGTCTTCGGTCTCAAGGATCGAGGCCGTCTGATCGAATGCGCGCCGGCCGACATCGTGGTGTTCGATCCGGCGACCGTCGCGCCCGGCGAGCCCGAACGCGTGCACGACCTTCCCGCCGGCGCCGATCGCCTGGTTACGCGTCCAATGGGCATCGACGCGGTCATCGTCAATGGCACGGTGATTCGGCGCGATGGCCGCGACGTCATCCGCGACGGCGCTCCGCAACCGGGGAAACTCTTGCGGCGCGGCTCTTCACAATGACGATGAAGGCGATCGTTGCCGCGAGACCGGGCGAGGCCGACGTGCTGACGCTCGTCGACCGGCCGATTCCAAAACCGGGCGATGGCGAAGTGCTGATCAAGATCGCGGCCGCCGGCGTCAATCGCGTCGATGTGTTGCAGCGCCTTGGCCGCTACACACCGCCGGCGGGCACGACCGACATCATCGGCGTCGAGGCCGCAGGACACATCGCCGATCTTGGCCCGGGCGCCTCCCGGTACAAAGTCGGCGATGCTGTCTGCTGCCTCCTGATCGGCGGCGGGTACGCCGGTTTTTGCGTCGCGCCCGAAGGCCAAGTGCTGCCGGTGCCCCAGGACCTCACCATGATTCAGGCGGCGGGCCTGCCCGAGACATTCATCACCACCTGGACCGCGCTGTTCGATCACGGCCGGTTGATGCCGGGCGAGTCGGTGTTGATCCATGGCGGCTCCAGCGGCATCGGCACAACGGCCATCATGCTGGCACGGATGTGGGGCGCGAAGCAGATTTATGCCACCGCGGGCTCCGCCGAGAAGTGCAACGCCTGTGAACGGCTTGGGGCCACGCGCGGCATCAATTACCGCACCGAGGACTTTGTCGCCGTCGTGAAGGACATGACCGGAGGGCGTGGCGTCGACGTCATCCTCGATATGGTCGCGGCCGACTACGTTCCTCGCAACATCAGCCTGCTGGCCGACGACGGCCGACTTGTCTTCGTCGGGCGTCAGGGGGCGCTAGTCGACTCACCGATCAATCCGACGCCGATCATGTTCAGGCGCCTCATCATCACCGGTCTTTCGTTGCGCGGCCAGACCATCGCGCGCAAGTCGCGCATTGCCCGGGCCGTCGAGCAGAACACCTGGCCATGGCTGGCGACGGGGGCCATCGCCCCGGTCATCGACCGGGTCTATCACCTGGCCCAGGCGGCCGATGCGCATAGGCGCCTCGAGAGCAGCTATCACATCGGCAAATTGATCCTGGAAGTGCCGGGCTAGATGAGCGGTGGGTGACGCCGGTCAGGGCGGGAAAACGCCATCCGACCCAGTCTTCGGCAGAGGACCGGAGGCCAAAGATGACCGCCAATGTCGCCGACCTGATGGCGAGAATTCACGCCCTGCAGGATGAGGTCGAACGCGCGTTCGCCGCGCGGCGGGCGGCGTTCAGATACGCCGTCGTCAACAAGCGGATCGTGTTCGAGCAGGACGTGGCGCGGCGCCACCGCGACCTGCGTGAGGGCGTCGCGCGATACATCGTCGACGCCAAGCCACTCCACATCCTGACCGCGCCGATGTACTCGCCACCAGCGCCGATCCCGACATGACCGGCTAATTCAAGCCTGTCCGGTCCATGACGTTGGGCCAAAACGGGGTTTACTCGCGGCACCGCCCTTGCTTTCCTTGTCGTAGGGAAGTGACCGCTGCGGTCATCCACGACGCTGACATCACGAGGACAAGATGACCGACTGCGATCTGGTGCTGCGCGGCACCGTGCTCACCATGGACGGCGAAAAACGTGCCTTGCTCGACGGTTTTGTCGCGGTCAGCGGCAACAAGATCGTCGGTGTCGGCCAGAACCGCGACTGTACGTTCAAGGGCAAGGAAGAGCTGGGCGGCGAGGGCCACATCGTCATTCCCGGCCTCGTCAACACTCACGCCCACCTTGTCCAAGGTTGCATTCGCAGCATGGCGGAAGGCACCACCTTCGAGGAACGGTTCTTCGGCTTCTACTACCCCATGACTGGCGCCTGCGACGAGGAGCGCAGCTACGTCTCGGCGATGCCGCCGATTCTCGATCTGGTGCGGCGTGGCGTCACCACCACCGCCGACGATCATTTCACCCACAAGCACAAGCGCTCTATCGATGGTGTGCTGCGCGCCGTGCGCGATGCCGGCATGCGCTGCCGCATGGCACGCCTGATGCTGAGCGACCCCAAGAACACTCAGGAAGGATTCCGCGAAACGCTCGACGTCGGCCTTGCCGAAACCGAGCGGGTCAAGAAGGAATGGGAAAACGACAAGACCACCGTGACCGCCTCGACCATTGGCATCACCTATTGCGCGCCGGAGGAATTTCGCGAGATCGCCGCCTGGACGCGAAAGAACAACCGGCAGTTCGATGTTCATGCGCCGTCGGTGATGGATACACGCTATCTCGCCGAGCGCCGCGGCTGGAAGGGCGGCTCGTTCGACTGGATGGACCACGAGGGCATCCTCGGCCCCAATGTGATCGCCGCCCATGCCCAGACGCTTCGCCCCGGCGAGGCCGATCTGATCCGCGATCGGGGCGTCAAGATTTCCCTCGTGCCCGACATGGAGCAGGTGCTCGGTCTGGTCGAGTTCCAGGCACGTCACTACATCGAGAACAACGTCGTGTGCGGCATTGGCCTCGATGGCCCGGTCGTCGCCTACGGCCACGACCTCTGGACCGCCATGCGCGCCCTGCTGACGGCGCAACGCATGGGCGATCAGCACCGCAAGCAGATGGGCGACAAGTCGATTCACTGGACTGGGTACGAAATGATCTTCGGCAGCGCCGAACTGGCGTTGGAACTCGCCACCATCGGCGGCGCGAAAGCGTTGGGCATGGACGACACGATTGGCTCGCTCGAAGTCGGCAAGGAAGCGGATATCGTCCTGATCGATCGTCGCGGCGAAACCCAGATGTCGCCGCCTGCCTCGCTGGTCCAGAATCTGGTCTACGGCAACGGGCCGTCGCCCGAAGCCGTCAAGCGCGTGTTCGTGCAAGGCAAGGCCGTCATCAAGGATGGAGAACACGTCAAGGTCGACCGCCGGAAAGCGGTAGAAGCATCGGACAAGCTGCAGGCGACGCTGCTGGAGGAGACCGACGCCAGGAAGTTCGTGCGCATTCGCTCGCCCTACAGGTGGATGTGACCGTGAACGCGGGACGGTTCGCAGGCCAACTGGCGCTGGTCACGGGCGGCGCGTCCGGCATCGGCGCCGAAGTTATGCGCCAGCTCGAAGCCGGCGGCGCCGAGGCCATCGCTGCCGACATCAAGATCCCGTCCAACCGCATCCGCCAGGTCGACGTGCGTGATCGCGCCAGCGTCACCGCGCTGATCGCCGGCCTACCGCGCGCGCCCGATATCCTGATCACCTGCGCCGGCGGTGCGCTCAGGCGCAAAGCGCTCGAGGTCGACGAGGAGATGCTGAACGAGTCGCTGCAACTGAACCTCGGCGGCTTCTGGCGGTGCACGCAAGAAGCAGCGAAGCGCGCGATTTCCGAGAACAAGCCCATGGCGGTCGTTCACGTCGCTTCAAGCCTGCATCGCGGCCCGGCGCCCGAGCTGTCGCACTTCTCGGCGGCGAAAGGCGCCAGTGTGTCGATGATGCGCTGCCTCGCCCAGGAGCTGGCGCCGCACAGGATCAGGGTCAATGCCGTCATCCCCGGGCCGATCGAAACGCCGGCGACCACGCCGATCTGGGACAATCGGCCGGGATATCGCGACACGCTCCGCGCCGCGGTACCGCTGGCCCGCATCGGCACGCCGACCGACGTGGTGCCGGCAATTCTGTGGCTGGCGTCTCAAGAGGCCGGCTGGGTGACCGGCTCGCTGCTGACGGTCGACGGCGGCCTCGATGTTGCGCCATGAATGACCGCGATTTCCGCTGGCTGGTGGTGGGCGCCGGTCAGGCCGGGCAGTGCCATATCGCCGCCATCGCCCGTACGCCGGGCGCCGCGCTGGCGGGGATCGTCGATCCGGTTCTGACCGCCGCCGATGTTCCGATCTATCGCGACATTGCGGATGGCTTGAAGTCGGCGAGGCCCGACGCCGTTATCGTCGCCGCGCCCAACGATCTCCACCGCGACATTGCTCTCACTGCAATCGAGGCCGGCATTCCCGTTCTCTGCGAAAAGCCAGTCGGGCGCGTGGTCGCCGACGCTGACGCAATTGCCGAACGGGCCATTGCGAAAAATGTGCCAGCCGGCGTCGTCCTCAATCAACGTACACACGCCTGCAATCGCTGGGTCAAGAACTTGATCGCGCACGGGTCCCTTGAGGCGCGCTCGGTGATGTTCAGCGGCGCAGTACCGCGCCTCGCGCGCTGGCACTCCGATCTCGCCCGCTCCGGCGGCGGCGCGCTCCGCACCATCGCCATCCACGCCGTTGACCTGCTGGTCTGGTGGCTCGGTGAGCCTTTGTCGATCGATGCACACTTGGGTGGCGATGGCGCCGAAACCGTGGTTGCCGTGACCGGTCGCTTCGCCCACGGCCGGATCGGCTCGGTCCATATCAGCGCAGTTGCTGACCAAGGCGCTGGTCCAGTGCGCTGCGTCATCGACGGCGTAGCAAATCGGATCGTCATCGACGGCCATCGCGTCACCGATCATCGCGGCCTGCCCGCCCCGCCGGCCGCCGAAGCGCACGACCCCGCGCTCAAATATGGACCGGGCCATCTCAACTTGATCGCCGAAGCGAGCGCCGCACTTGGCGCGGGACGTGGATTTCCGATTGCGCTGGTCGATGCGCTGCCGACGCTCCGGCAGATCGAGCAGATCTACATCTCGACCGGCCGCCTCACTGCCGGTCGAGCGACCGGGCGATGATCTCTTTCATGATCTCCGATGTGCCGCCGTAAATGCGCTGGATGCGCGCATCGGCGAACATTTTGGCGATCGGATACTCCAGCATATAGCCGTAACCGCCGAACAGCTGCAGACAGCGGTCGACCACGCGGCCTTGCAGCTCGGTCGTCCAAAGCTTT
>VGEM01000047.1 GCA_016869315.1 Alphaproteobacteria bacterium
TGGGCTCGGGCCAAGTGCCGTCGGATATGTTCTTGGCATTGCCAAGGCCTATACCACGCGGGTCGGCGCAGGCCCGTTTCCAACCGAGCTGACGGACCAAACCGGGCAATTGCTCGGCGAGCGAGGGTTTGAATTCGGCACTGTGACGGGTCGGAAGCGTCGCTGCGGCTGGTTCGACGCGGTCATGGTCCGGCAGGCGGCTCGCATGGGCGGCGTTCAAGGCATCGCGCTGACGAAGCTGGATGTGCTGGACGTGTTGCCTGACATCAACGTCTGCGTAGCCTACGAACTCGACGGTCGCCGCGTTACTCAGTTGCCGTCCTCAATGGCCGAACAGGCGCGGGTAAAGCCTGTTTACGAAACGATGACCGGATGGCGGTCGAGCACGCGCGGGGCTCGCAGCTGGGCGCAATTGCCAGCAGAAGCCGTCAAATATATCCGCCGAATCGAAGAACTGATCGAAGTCCCGATCGCCTTGCTTTCGACCAGCCCAGAGCGGGATGACACGATTCTGGTGCGCGATCCTTTCGTCGATTGACACCTAAACGGGCCCGATTCGTTAACTTTTGCGAGTTCCTAAGGGGTTTGTGCTGAGCTAGCCTGTCCCGTATCATGTCGCCTGGCCGGCAGAATTGCGGGCTGACGACAAGGATAGCGGACCCATGGCCGAAGCGGCCCAGGACCTCAATACGCAACCCGCATCGCCCCCGGCGGCCACGGCAGCACCAGCGGCTGCCCCGCCGCCTGCTGCGCCACCGCGGTCGCGCGCTGGCCCGGGTCCGAGCGGCAGCTTCATCATCGTCCGTGATCGCTACACCATCTATTGCGACAAGCCGATCCCAAGCCTCGACATGCCGAACGCCCAGGCGTTCGAGGTTACCGACCGCAAGCAAGAGGGGCGACCGCTCTACGCCCTGATCTGCAAGCCCGAGATGTTGCCACGCGTCAGCGTCATGCGTGTGCTCAAGGGCAACGAAATTCCAAACATGCTTCATATGGTCGACTGGGGTGTCGCCGAATGGCCGCCCTTCGATCGCAAGTGCGTCATCGTCATGTATTACCGGCCGATGGGTGGCCGGGTCATGGAGTCGATGTCGGGATCCGTCCGGCGCATTCCCGACCACATGTTCCCAAAGCATGTGATGAAGCCTCTAACCGACGCGCTCAACGAGCTTCATCACAAAGGCATCACCCATCGCGCCATCCGGCCGGACAATCTTTACTGGATGGACGAGCAGCAGACCAAGATCGTGCTCGGCGATTGCACCATGAGCGTGCCGGCGATGGATCAGCCGGCCAGCATCGAGACGATCGAGTCCGGCATGGCGCTCCCGTTCGGCCGCGGTTCGGGGACCTTCGCCGACGACATGTATTCGTTTGGCGCGACGCTGCTGGTCCTTTCGCTCGGGCGCAATCCAATTCAAGGCATGCCCGAAGGCGAAATGCTTCGTCGGAAAATCAAGGACGGTTCGTACGCCACCTTGGTGGCCGATGAGCGCCCGCCGGTGAGCCTGATCGAGTTCTTTCGCGGCCTCCTGATCGACGACCCAGAGCAACGCTGGCACCCCGAAAATGTCGAGCTCTGGCTCGCCGGCAAACGGCTGACACCGGTCCAGGCCAAGAGCGAGGCGCAGGCTCAGCGCGCTTTCAAGTTCGCGGATCAGGAGTTCCACTCGATCCGCCCTCTGTCTCACGCGATGCATCAGAACTGGGACAAGGCTGGTCAAATTCTCAGCGACGGGTCACTTGAGATTTGGGTGCGTCGAGGACTGGAACTCAATGATCTGGCTGACGCCATAGCAAGTGCAATCAAGAACACGCAGGCGATGACCGGTGCTCAGAAAGATCAGGTTGATCTGGTGATCTCGCGCGTCTTGATGGTTCTCGATCCACGCGCTCCGATTCGCTTTCGCGATTTCCGCGTGGCGATCGAGGGTTTTGGCGGTGCGCTTGCGGTGGCAACACTGAGCAAACAAAAGCTTCAGCCTTTCACCGACTTCATCAATCGCGAACTGTGGCGCCACTGGTTAGGCGCTCAAGTGAAGGTGTCGGCGGATTACTCGCAGTTTGAAGCCGTGTTCAAGGATCTCAGAAATTATCTCAAGGACCCGAACTCGGGCGCTGGAATCGAGCGCTGCGTTTATGAACTGAACGAATGGATGTATTGCCTGAGTCCGCTGATTGACAAGCAATACGTGATGGAAGTGAAGGTCGTACTTCAGGCGCTGGAAAACGTCTCCAAGACCATCAACGCCAAGCTCTGGCCGGTTGACCGTCACATCGCCGCATTCATGCGCGCACGGTATGCCAAGGGCGTTAGCACGCAAATCGATGCGATGAATGATCAACGACCTGATCGGGCGACGATTGGCATGCTGAGCGTGCTGGCGATCGTGCAATGGCGTCTTGGCCCCGAGGCCCTGTTCGGCTTGTCGAGCTGGGTCGGCGGCCTGATGGGACCTGTCATCAACAGCTATCACAACCGGCCAAAGCGGAAAGAGATCGAGAAGGAGATTCCCAAAATCATCCGTAAGGGCAATCTTGCCGAACTTTATAACTATCTCGACAACCCCGAAGAGCGGCAGCGTGACGCCGAAGGCTTCACGTGGGCTAAGGCCGAATACGCCGCGGCCGAGAAACAAGTCTACGACCTTGAACATGGCCAGATTGATCGCCAGGAATCGGCGATTCAATCGGGTCGGCAAACCGGATCGATCGCGGCGGTTGTCATCATGTTGTTGACGTTCACCGTGTTCATTCTTTCGCGGGTGTTCTGAGGTCGTCATGGCGAGAGCACCGATGCGATCAGGTCCGGTTGCGGGGGCGATGGCGCCTAAAAAGCGCAGCAATGCCTTCGTCTACTTCATCATCGCCGTGCCGATTGCGCTGATGATTATTCCGACGATCGTCGTGCTGTCGGTGGCATTGTTGCCGACGGGCGTTGCGTTTCTGGTGGAGCGCGGCAAGGGTCACTACGCCGGTGTGACGGTTGGCTCGTTCAACCTGGCCGGCGCCGCGCCGTTCCTGACCGATCTTTGGTTCGATGGCCATACGGTCGATCTCGCCATCGACACCATCACCAACATCTGGGCATACCTGATTATCTACTTGTCGGCGCTGTTCGGTTGGGCGGTGTACTCGACCATGCCGTCGATCATTGGCTCGTTCATGACCATGACCGCGGGCCGCCGTATCGAATCGCTCAGGAACACCCAGAAGGATCTGGTTCAAAAGTGGGGGCCCGACGTCGAGTCGGTCTATGAACCGGATGTGAAAGACAAAGCCGCCGCGCCGCCGCCGAAGCCGTCGGCGCTTGGACCGAAAGAGCCGCCGCCTGCCATGCCCACGGCTGAGACCGACTAACCCAGTTTTTTGAGGCCGCGCGTTAGATTGTTCACAAGCGATGCCATGTCGGGCGGCATATCGTGCGTGAAGTGATGCTCTCGACCAGTGACCGGGTGAACGAATCCAAGGCTGCGAGCGTGGAGTGCCTGCCGCGGAAAGGATTTCACGAACGTCGCGGCTGTGGCACTGAGCAGCGCGATCACCCGCGCCGGCGCTGCGCCGTAGGTTGGGTCGCCAACAAGGCCATGACCAAGCGAGCTGAGATGAACGCGGATTTGATGCGTTCGTCCGGTGGCGAGCCGGCACTCAAGGTGGGCCGCAATCGTTCCGAAAGCCGCGACGGTCTGATAGTGGGTCTCGGCCGGTTTTCCGCCACTTCTGACGACCGCCATTTTTTTTCGATCGCGCGTCGATCGGCCGATGGCTCCCGTCACCACGCCACGTGCGGGTCGAGGGCACCCCCAGACGATCGCGTCATAAACGCGTCGCATGGTGTGCGCAGCAAGCTGGGCCGACAGGCCGGCATGGGCCGCTTCGGTCTTCGCGGCGACCAATAGCCCACTGGTCTCCTTATCGATGCGATGCACGATGCCGGGGCGCGCCACCCCGCCGATACCCTTCAAAGAGCCACCGCAATGGGCGAGCAAGGCGTTGACCAGGGTGCGATCGGGGTTCCCTGGGGCCGGATGAACCACCATTCCCGGTGGCTTGTTGACGACGATCAGATGGTCGTCTTCGAATACGATGTCGAGGGCGATCCGCTGAGCCTCAGGCTCGGCCGCGACAGGAGGTGGAATCTCCAGCCGAATAGTTTCGCCCGGGCGAACACGGTGCGCTGAATCGTCCACCAACCGTCCATCGATCGAGAGATGTCCTTCCGCGATCAGGCCTTGAACCTTCGAGCGCGACATGGTCGGTGTCTGGCGCGCAACCCAACGGTCGAGCCTCTCGGGGCTTTCGTCGTCAGGTACTGTCCAGGTCAAGGTTTCTTTGGTTGGCGACTTTGACGATGGCATTGCGGCAAACGTTTGTGCCGAATAGGGTGGGGCAATCTAGTCGAACTCGCGACGACGCAACAGCCACGCCCATGCCCTCGGCAGGTTTTCTTCGAACGCTCGTGATTGGATTGGGTGTCGCCATTTTCGTGGCGCTCGGTTTCATCGTCTACGGGGTCGTGACGATCGAGCCCGGGTCCGGTGAGTCATCTCGATTTCAGGGTCTCACCGAGACGGTCGATCTCGGCCAACCCGCCGGATCCGAAATCGAAGAAGTTCAGCAACTGGGCGACAGGCTGACGATCTTGGTCAAGGGCGGCGGAGTTCCTGACCGACTGCTCGTAATCGACGGGAAAACGGGGGCTGTCGCTCAAACGATTTGGGTTTCTGATCCGCCCTCACGCTGAACACATTGGTCGCCATTATTGGCCGTCCTCTGCTAAGCTGTTCACTCGAATCATGGAGGCGATCACGATGAGTCAGATCAGCCGCCGCGCACTTGTGCGCGATGGAGGAGCGGTTTCGGCGCTTGCCGCGACGCTGTTATCGGGGCGAGGGGCCGCTGCGCAGGGTCGTGCGTCGCCCGCCGGCGCCCCCAAGTTGCTCCGTCTCAGCGCGAACGAAAATCCTTACGGCCCTTCGGAAAGCGCCATCAAGGCGATGACGTCTGCGATGGCCGATGGCTGGATGTATTCCGGCGAAATGGGCCCGCTCGCCCGTTTGATCGCCGAGCGCGAGGGCGTGCCGGTTGATCACGTGTTGATCACCGAGGGTTCGGCCGAGGCGCTTCGGATCGCGGCGTTGATATACGCCGGCGCAGGATCGGAAATGGTGACGGCGTCGCCGACCTTCGAGCAATGCCCTGACTATGCGGAGACCTGTGGTGGAACGGTTCATACCGTGTCGCTCGACAAGGATATGAAGCACGACCTCGCAGCCATGGAAGCGAGGATCACCGGACGGACCGGATTGGTTTATGTCTGCAATCCCAACAATCCGACGGCGACCATGGTTGACGCCAAGGCCTTGCGCGGGTTCGTCGACACTGTGTCCGACCGTGCAATGGTGCTCGTCGACGAGGCATACATCGACCTGATCGATGATCCCGCCGGCAATACCATGCTCGACCGCGTCAAGGCCGGAAGGAACGTTATCATTGCACGGACGTTTTCCAAGATTCATGGCATGGCCGGATTGCGGGTCGGTTTCACGATTGCCCGACCCGACATCATCAAGCGCATGGGCGGCTTACGCATGTCCGTGCCTAACCATATGGGCCTGGTCGCGGCCGCAGCCAGCTATCAGGACACCGCCTTCATGGCTCATAGCCGCAAAATGATCCGCGACGCCATGACGCAGACATTTAAGGTGCTTGATGACCTTGGCATCGCGCACGTCAAGAGCCAGACCAACTTCTTGATGTTCGATACGGGTAAACCGATCCGTGAGTTCATGACAGCGATGCGCGCGCGCGGTGTCGCGGTCGGTCGACCGTTTCCACCCTATGACACGTGGAGCCGAGTCAGTATGGGCAAAGCCGAACAGATGCCGGTGTTTTTCGACGCGCTGCGGGCGCACTTCAAAAAGGCTTAAGCGATGACCAAGCGGATTGGCGTTATCGGCACAGGCTTCACACCGACGGGCACGCGAACGCCGCCAAGCGAAATCTCGGCCATCGTCAGCGCCGGCATGTCGGCCGAACTGATCGAGACCCGGTTGTCGCTGTTCCCGGGGACGCCGTTTGAACGCGGCCTTGGCGCTGTCGGCTATATCGAAGCGGGCATTCGTGCCCAGGACGAAGGCTTCGACGCAGTGTTCATCAACACCGTCGGCGACTATGGAATCGACGAACTCAAGTCGGCGCTCAAGATTCCCGTGGTCGGTGCCGGTGAGGCGGCCATGACGACCGCCGCCATGCTCGGCCGAAAGTTCGCGATCGTGACCATTTGGCCGACGACGTTGAACTTCATCTATGACGAGCGCATTCGATCGTGTGGGATGGCCGCGCGCTGTATTGGCGTGTTCAATGTCCTGGCCGAATCCGAGATGTCGCCGCGCGGCTCTGAGGAAGATCCCGTCAAGGCAATGCGAGCGGGGAAAGCGGCGATGATCGATCGAATTGTCGCGGTTGCTGACCGGGCCGTGGCAGCGGGGGCCGATACCATCGTTCTCGGTTGCACCTGCATGGCCCCGATCGGGCGCGCGATTGCGGCACGGATGACGGTTCCCGTGATCGAGGCGCTGTCTGCCGGATACAAATTTGCGGAACTCATGGTTGCGATGCGCTTGAAGCAAAGTGCGGCTGCTTATCCACCGGTGTCCGCCGAACGCCTTGCCCTTGCAAGAAAATTGGTCAATGGCGGCGATGGAGCTCCCCCCAAGGAAGCCGAATGCGATGTCTGCGCCGAAGCGGCCGAGTAAACCTGGGTCGCTGTCATTGAGTCGTTAGTGAGCCCTGCCTCCTCGCACCGCGTCATTGTCGTTTTGGCTCTCGCGATTGGCGCGAGCTCTCTTGCCATGCAGATTTACCTGCCGGCGCTCCCCGCGCTTCAGAGCGATTTTGCCGTCTCAGCGCCCGAGGTTCAGCTGACGGTCTCGATTCCGCTGTTCGCGGTCGCCGTCGGTACGCTGTATTGGGGTGTGCTCTCGGATCGATTTGGCCGCCGGCCTGCGCTGCTTGCGGGTTTCGCCATGTTTCTCGCGGGAACCATGATGGCAATGATGGCGGATTCGATCGCCGTGCTGGTCGGGGGCCGCATCGTCCAGGCGTTTGGCAGCGCGGCCGGGTTTGTCGTGACGCGGGCCGTGATTCGGGATCTCCATGACCGTCAAGGATCGGCTCAGGCCATGGCGGCGTTGGTCGCCGTCATGGTGGTTGCGCCGATGTTTGGACCTTTGGTTGGCGGCATTCTCGTCGATGTCTACGATTGGCGCGCTACTTTCACTGCCATGGCTTTGTTTCTGGTGGCGACCATCGCGGCGATCGGCTTCGGTCTTGCCGAGACCAATCGCACGCCGATTCCACTGCCCGGCGTTCTGAGCTTGTTTGCCGGTTACGCCCGCTTGATGCGTTCTGCGGACTTCCGCGCTTACGCGTTTCAAAGTGCATTCATGATCTCGGTCTTCAACGTCTTCCTCGCGGCGGCGCCCTATGTCGTGGTGACAGTGATGGGCCGGCCGCCGACAGAATATGGCGTGTGGTTCATTATCGAGACGATCGCATATTTCGCCGGAACCATTTTCGCGAATCGCTACTCACAGCGTCTCGGCATCGATCGCATGATCAGCGTTTCACTCAAGATCGGCATCGCGTCGAATGTGCTCGTGGTCGCGGTCGTCGCGGCCGGTTTCTGGACGCCCGTCGCGATCTTCATTCCATTCCTCGGCATGGGTTTCGCCAATGGTGCCGCGCTCCCCAATTCGAACGCAGGGGCAGTCTCGGTCTATCCCGAACTCGCGGGCACGGCATCGGGCCTGGTTTCATTCATCCAGCTCGGCCTATCGGCACTATTCGCTCAAGCCGCGGGCAGCATCCAGAACGGTACGCCTTATCCGCTTGCACTGTTCATGCTTGCTGCATCGCTGATGGCCGCCGTGTCCTTTCACGCATTGAAGCCGCGAAGCTGACTAGGCCGATCGCGCGATCGCTCGTGGTGGCTCTTCGCCGTCGACATTGACTGAAAACCTCTCGACAAACACCTTCCACCACTGTGGTACGCCGCGCGCGAGCGGCTCACCAAGGTTGTGGCGAAAGACAAGTTCCGTCACGAGCGGGCAGGTGCGTTGGTCTGTTCCGATTCCAATTTTCTCAAGCAGCATCGACACGACCAAATCGTGCGGCATGCGCATCTGCTCGACGCCGGTTTCAAGATCGATACGCCCCATGACGAAGAAGACGAAATCCGAAACCATGCGATCCGGGCGGCGGCCGCGTCGATCCACTTCGGCCGCCAATTCGGCAAGCAATGCATTGGCGGCATCGGGCGGAAGGTGCCGGCGAATCCTCGCTGCTTCCATGCCGACAATGCCCGCGAAGTACAAATCGTCGATCGGCCGGAGGTCGAGGAATGTTCGAGCCCCATCGGCGTCTGGCGCAAAACTATCGACCACGCCTGCCTTGAGACGCTTGTACCATACTGGGAAGGTGATGTCGGCGGCGGATCGCATGTCGACGAGGAAAGCAGCGACGGCGTCGGCCGGTGTCATCGAAAGCTTCCGGTCGGGAGACAGCATGGCACTCACCATAAGTTGTGGCGACCACTCGTTGGATAAACGAAGATGTTGAGTCGGCCGTTGCTGCCTTAATTCACATCCAGGGAGTTCGAGTTAACCTATTGAAATATAATATACTATTCATGACTCTTTCGCCATTTTTTGAGGCAGATTGCGGCGCATGTGCGACCTGTTTGACCCTAACCCCCTGATAGGTATAGCTTTTTGGCTGGTGCGGCCAACCGAATGAGAAAGCGGGTCACGCGTGCCTGAGCGAGATCGACGCCACCCCGACATTATTTTTCTGAAGCTGCGGGCGGGCGACGGCTTCGGGTTCACATTTTTGTCGCGTGCCGACTACCTGCGGGCGGCCGAGGCGCTGATGAAACCGGCAGCCAAGGCACAGGGCATTGACCTGACCGATCCGGAGGCGCGCCAAAAGCTCGCCTACGATTATCTCTGGCGATATTTTTTCAAACCAGAGGGTAAGGTCTTTCAGCGCGACAACGTTCGCTGGATTGCCGCAGCCGCCGTGATCGAAAAGTACGGCGTTAACGGTCCCGTGCCGCAGATCGTCAAAATCGAGCGTAACGCTGACGGCGGTATCGTGATCAGTTCGGCAGACGAATTCCTGAAGCATCCAGGGTTTCCGCTGGCCGTCGTTGTCGGAAAGCCGGCGAAGGGTGGCGGTAAGGCCCACTTTTTTGCCAGCAAGCGCGACTATGAAGCTGCTGGATCGCAGGGGCTGACCGACGCCATGTGGCTGCCCCAGATTGTCTTTCGTCTTTACGAGACAACGCCCACGGTCGTGATGGGCATGCCGAAGTCGGGCGCAGAGGGTAAGATGGCGGTCGAGTGTCGCGCACTGGCCTTTGGCCGAAAAGCGAAGCTGGTCGAGCGCAAGCACGCTTAGTCTGTCAGTCGGAAAAGGGAACGCCACATGCCAAAAGATCAGGTCGACCTTGGCCCCCAATTTCCGCGTAAACAATCGTGCGCCAAGTGCGGCGCCGAGTTCCGCTGGGAACCCAGCGATCCCAAGTCGAAAGGTTCGCCCTTGGTCGCCCGAGTCTTTAGTCCGTCGCCGACCTGCGACTGCGGCTATGGCCGTGCTCCTGAGCGCCCCAAACGCGGACGGTAGCGCTTAACCGAAGCGATCGAGGCCTAGACCTTCGAGGTCGATCTCGGGCTGACGCTCTGCCGCTAGGTCGGCGATGATTTGCGCAGATCCACAGGCCATGGTCCACCCCAGCGTACCGTGCCCCGTATTGAGCAGCAGGTTCTCGAGTGGCGTGGCGCCGATGATCGGTACGGAATCGGGGGTCGCAGGCCTGAGGCCGCACCAAGGATTGAGTGCGGCATAAGACGACGCATCGGGGAACAGCGATTTCGCATTCTCAAGGAGCGGCGCGACCCGGACCGGATCGAGTACCGTGTCCCACCCCGCGAGTTCGGCCGTACCCGCGACGCGCATTGTATTGCCAATTCGCGAGAAGACCATGTAGCGGGTTTCGTCGGTGATGCTGACCGTCGGCGCGGCTTCGGGCCGATCGATCGCGACCGAAATCGAGTATCCCTTCGCCGGATAAACCGGCAACTTGATTCCAAGGTCGCGGGAGAGGAAGGGACTGAAACTGCCGAGCGCCAGAACGGCAAGATCGGGAGCGTAATCTGTATTGTCGGTGACCACACGCGTCAGGCGCGGTCCGGTGCGTTCAAGGCGTTGAACGGTCTCGCCAAACCGGAACGTCACGCCGAGGCTCTCTGCGAGGCGGCCGATTTCGATCGAGAATTTATGAGCATCGCCACTTTCGTCCGACGGACTCATCAAGCCGCCGACCAGGTCGTGGCGCGCAGCGTGGGCCAAGGCCGGTTCGATCCGCACGCAGTCGGCAGGTGTCAGGACATCTTGTGGTAGTCCCAGATCCGCCAATTGCGCGGCATTGGCGCGACCTTGGGCAAACTCATCCGCGGTTCGATAGATGTGCAAGATTCCCTGAAGAATCTGATCGTATTGAATGTTGGTGAATTGACGCAGGCTTTGCAGGACATTGCGGCTGTAAAGCGACACGCGTAGCGCCCGATTCATGTTGATGCGGGCTCGGCGCGAGGTGCAGTTGGCCAGGAACTTGAGTCCCCATGACCACAGCGGAGGGTCAAATCGCCACGGCTTGAAAAGCAAAGGTGCGTCGGGCTGAAACATCCATTTTAAGGCCTGGAGCGGCGTGTCCGGTCCGGCCCAAGGCTTGGCGTGACACGCCGAAATCTGAGCGCCGTTGGCATAACTCGTTTCCTGACCCGGCTGTTTCTGGCGGTCGATCACCGTGACGGCATGTCCGTCCCGGGCGAGAAAGTAGGCGGTGGTGACGCCGACCACACCGGCACCAAGCACAACAACCTTCATGGCGTTGTTCCTACGCAAGATTGGAGTAGTGTCGAGCTGATCGACGCCTCGGTCATGTCAAAACTCATAGCACTTTCGACGCGCCATGCGAGACGCACATTTTAGCGAGATTCTGACGGTCAAAGAGATGTACGCGGCCGACCGGGCGGCCGTCGCGCTCGGCGTTCCAAGCCTATCGCTGATGGAAGCAGCCGGTGCGTCTGTGGCCGGGGCCGTGATCGAGACCTGGTCGCCGCGGCCGACCCTTGTTCTTTGCGGGCCCGGCAACAACGGCGGCGATGGATTTGTCGTTGCGCGTCATCTGTTCGAGCGTGGCTGGCCGGTCAAAGTGACCTCGCTGGTTCCTGAATCTTCTTTTGCCGGTGATGCCGCGATCAATGCCGCGCGATGGGCGGCCATCGGCGCAATTGCGCCGGCTGCGGTCGACAATCTGGATGGCGCGGAACTCGTCATCGACGCGATGTTTGGTGCCGGGTTGTCGCGTGGTCTTGACGATGTCGCGCGCGACATCGCCGATCTCATCAATCGCCGGCAAATCGCTTGTGTCGCTGTCGACGTTCCGAGTGGCATTCATGGCGATCTTGGCTCGGTGATGCCGACCAGCGACGGCCACGCGGGTATCGCGCCACGTGCGACATTAACGGTGACGTTTTTCCGTCCTAAGCCGGCGCACGTCCTATTCCCGGGTCGCGATCTTTGCGGCCGGCTGATTGTCGCCGATATCGGCATTCCCGATCAGATCCTCGACACCCTTGCGCCGCGCCAGGTCATCAATCGTCCGGGCCTCTGGCACCTGCCGGTTCCTTCGTGGAGATCGCACAAGTATGCGCGCGGGCACACGATCGTTTTCGGCGGAGCCGCGGAGTCAGGGGCAGCCCGACTTGCCGCCCGCGCGGCCCGACGCGCCGGAACCGGACTGCTGAGCCTTGCCGTGCCGTCGGCTCTGTTTCCGATTTACGCCGCCGATGCTCCGGGCGCGATGTTGAGAGCAATCGATTCATCGGACGATTTCGATTCAGTTCTCAAAGATTCTCGGCGGAACGCGGTTGTGATTGGTCCCGGATTCGGTGTCGGTCCGTTGACCGTTGAGCGTGTGCTCAGGGTTCTCGACACGGACAAGGCCGTGGTGGTCGACGCCGACGCACTGACCAGTTTCGCGAGTGAGCCCAACGTTCTGTTTGACGCATGTCGCGCACGAAAAGCCGCGACGATTTTCACGCCCCATGACGGCGAGTTCGCGCGCCTGTTTGAGCATGAGGGAAGCAAAATCGACCGGGCCAGGGCCGCAGCCGCCGACACAGCAGCGATCATCGTGCTCAAAGGGCCCGACACAGTCGTCGCCGAACCCCATGGTCGCGCCGCCGTTCTGTGCTCGACGTCCCATTGGCTCTCGACCGGCGGCAGCGGTGATGTTCTCGCCGGTTTTGTGGCTGCCTTGGTTGCTCAGGGGCTCTCCGGATATGAGGCTGCCGCAGCAGCAGTATGGCTGCACGACGCCTGCGGTCGTCTTGCGGGGGCGGGGGCAATCGCCGAAGACCTGCCCGATGTGTTACCGACGGTTCTTAAATCCCTGATTGTGAATAAGAAATTGCCATAGCCTTGACACCGACACGGCTGCGGAAACCAGCGCCGGCGCCCTTGCGGCTCGGGGCCTTCTTGTCTATGTACCCCCTTCGCGATCAATCCGGGCGGCATTCGAAGGGGTGCCGCACCCGTCGTTTTTGCGGGTGTGGTGGAACTGGTAGACACGCGAGGTTTAGGTCCTCGTGGCTGAAAGGCCGTAGGGGTTCAAATCCCTTCACCCGCACCACCCGTGCTGACGATTCCGGATGGATCGACGGACAATTATAAGCGCGCCGCGGATCGATGACCGCGATCGCCGGAAGGAGACGGATCGCAATGCAAATCACCCAGAAAAGCGCCGATGGGCTGGCACGCGAATTCAGCGTCGTTGTCACGGCCGCGGCGATTGAAGACAGGATTAGTAAACGTCTTGAGGAAGTCGGCGAGCAGGTTCGTTTGCCGGGATTTCGTCCAGGCAAAGTGCCGATGACCTTGCTTCGCAAGCGGTTCGGCGATTCCGTGCGCGGAGAGATTCTCGAGCGGACGATCGATGAAACCATTCAGGCGACGATCTCTGAAAAGGCGGTCAAGCCCGCCCTGAGGCCACAGGTGGATGTCGTCGAATTCACCGAGGGAAAAGACCTCGAACTTTCAGTCAAGATGGAAGTTTTGCCCGATATCGTCGCAAGCGACTTTTCGGCGATCCAGCTCGAGAAGTGGACTGCCACGGTTGAAGAAGGCGAAGTTACGAAAGCGATCGACGAACTCTCGAAACGAAATCGAGAGTCAAAAACTATCGCCGAGAATCGCAAAGCTAAGACCGGCGACATGCTGGTTGTCGAATTTGTCGGCCGCGTCGACGGCAAGCCGTTCGAAGGCGGAACGTCAAAGAACTCTTTCATCGAGATCGGAGCTGGCCGCTTCATTGCCGGTTTCGAAGATCAGATGATCGGGTCGAGCGCCGGCGACACGGTGATGGTCAGTGTCAAGTTTCCTGCCGACTACGGCGTCAAGGAAATTGCCGGGAAGGATGCGGAGTTCGAAGTCAAGGTCAAAGAGATCCGCGAACTGACCGCGCCGGAGCTCAATGACGATTTCGCCCGCAAGGTTGGTGCGTCCGACCTCGATGACCTCAAGAAAAAAACGCGAGAATCGCTTCAGCGTAGCTATGATCGCTTGTCGCGCCTGCGGTTAAAACGGCAGTTGCTGGATAGTCTCGCCAACGGCCACGATTTTCCGGTGCCGCAGGGTATGGTCGACGCCGAATTCAATGCGATCTGGCGCCAGATCGAGCAGGCCAAGGCCGCCAATCGTCTCGACCCCGAGGATGCGGGCAAGTCGGACGATCAGCTCAGGACAGAATATCGCGGCATAGCGACACGTCGGGTACGGCTGGGACTGCTGTTGTCGGACGTCGGTCAGAAAAATAATATTGAAGTGACTCAGGAAGAACTGACAAATGCGGCGGTGAGTGAGGCGATGCTGTATCCGGGGCAGGAGCAGGCGGTGCTCAATTATTATCGAAGCAATCCTGGCTCGATGGAAAGCCTGCGGCCGCCGGTTTTCGAGGATAAGGTTGTCGATTTCGTTCTTGAGCTGGCAAAGACTTCGTCAAAGCCGGTGACGTACGAACAACTGAGGGCGGATGCCGAGACGCCGCCCGATATTACCGACGCGTTGAAGTAAGCAATCGGCCGCGAAGGCTGGAGGACAACGGATGAGAGATCGCGATCCGGTCGAAGTCTACAACAACACGCTGGTGCCGATGGTGGTCGAGCAGACCAATCGGGGCGAGCGGGCATTCGACATTTATTCACGCCTACTCAAGGAACGAATCATCTTCCTGACCGGTGGCGTCAACGACGGCGTGTCCACTCTGATCTGCGCGCAACTTCTGTTTCTCGAGTCCGAGAACCCGAACAAGGACATTGCGTTCTACATCAATTCGCCGGGCGGCGTGGTCACTTCTGGCCTCGCGATTTACGACACGATGCAGTACATCCGCTGCGATGTATCGACGATGTGCATCGGTCTTGCGGCGTCGATGGGCTCGCTCTTGCTCACCGCTGGCACCAAGGGCAAGCGATATTGTCTACCCAATTCGCGGGTCATGATCCATCAGCCGTCCGGCGGCTTTCAGGGCCAGGCGGCGGATATCGAGATTCAGGCGCGCGAAATCCTGACGCTGCGTGCTCGTCTCAATCAAATTTATGTCGATCACACCGGCAAGCCGATTGACGCGATCGAGAAGGCGATGGATCGCGATAACTTCATGAACGCCGAAGAGGCGCGCGAATTTGGCTTGATCGACAACGTCGTTTCGAAGCGGCCAAAGCCTGAAAAGTCCGAGAACGGTACCGCGCCGAAGGCTTAATTTGAGGCGTTGCATCCGAATGCGGCTCAACAGCGTTGATATCGGGCGGGCAGCGGGCGCGTCTTAACCCTCCGCTGATCTTTCCGAGCTAAGTTTGGTGTAATGGCCTCGATGTGGTTGTATTAGTTGGAAGTTGTCGGTTAACATACGAAATCTAGTGGTCCTGATGCCCCGGGGAGACGGGCGCAACCGGACCGCCGGGAGTGGATGTCGATGACCAAGGCCTCGAGCGGCGATTCCAAGAACACGCTCTATTGCTCGTTTTGCGGCAAGAGTCAGCACGAAGTCCGTAAGCTGATTGCCGGCCCGACGGTATTCATCTGCGATGAATGCGTCGAATTGTGCATGGATATCATCCGCGAAGAGAACAAGACCAATCTCGTCAAATCGCGCGAAGGCGTACCCACGCCCCGCGATATTCGTAAGGTTCTCGACGATTACGTGATCGGTCAGGACCACGCCAAGAAGGTGCTCTCGGTCGCTGTCCACAATCACTACAAGCGACTGTCGAACACCGGTAAGAATGCCGATATCGAGATCGCGAAGTCGAACATTCTGCTGTGCGGCCCGACCGGTTGCGGCAAGACGCTGCTTGCTCAGACTCTTGCCCGCATTCTCGATGTGCCATTCACCATGGCGGATGCCACGACGCTCACTGAAGCGGGGTACGTCGGTGAGGATGTCGAGAACATCATATTGAAGCTGTTGCAATCGGCCGATTACAACGTCGAGCGGGCGCAACGCGGCATCGTCTACATCGACGAAATCGACAAGATCAGCCGTAAGTCGGACAACCCGTCGATCACTCGCGACGTATCGGGCGAGGGTGTGCAGCAGGCGCTGCTCAAGATCATGGAAGGCACCATCGCGTCGGTTCCGCCGCAAGGCGGGCGCAAACATCCGCAGCAGGAGTTCCTGCAGGTCGATACCACCAACATTCTTTTCATCTGCGGAGGTGCGTTCGCCGGCCTCGAAAAAATCATTTCGCAGCGTGGTCGCGGAACGGCGATCGGCTTCGGCGCCGACGTGAAGTCGTCTGACGATCGCCAGACCGGCCAGATCCTGCGCGAGGTCGAGCCCGAGGATCTGCTCAGGTACGGGTTAATCCCGGAATTCATCGGCCGGTTGCCGGTGATCGCGACGCTTGAGGATTTGGACGAGAAGGCCCTGGTCGACATCTTGACCAAGCCGAAAAACGCGCTGGCCAAGCAGTATCAGCGGCTATTTGACATGGAGGCCGTGCAACTTACATTTACCGAGGATGCGCTGAAGACCGTCGCCCGGAAAGCCATTGCGCGGAAGACCGGTGCCCGCGGCCTCCGATCGATCATGGAGGGCATCCTTTTGGATACCATGTTCGACCTCCCCGGCCTCGACGGCGTCGAGGAAGTGGTGGTCAACGGCGAGGTCTCCGAAGGGCGTGCAAAGCCGCTCTATATATACGCTGCCGATCGCCGCAGCGATGTAGGGACCTCGACCGCCTGAGCGGGTGTCGAGCGGCGGGCCTGAAGCGCCAATCCAACCGGTTCCACCTGTCGGTGGGACGAACTGAGACCGTATCGTTTTCCGCGCGTCGTCTTCGGCGCGCCGTCAGAGGTGTATCGTGACCGAAGCCGCCAAGTCCCATCTGTTCCCCGTTCTGCCGCTCCGCGACATTGTCGTTTTTCCGCATATGATCGTGCCCTTGTTTGTCGGGCGCGAGAAATCGGTCCGTGCGCTCGAAGACGTCATGCAGGACGACAAGCAAATTCTGCTAGTTGCCCAGCGCGACGCCGCCCAAGACGATCCGCAAACAAAAGACATCTACGAGGTCGGTACGGTGTCGACGGTTTTGCAGCTCCTCAAGTTGCCCGATGGCACGGTCAAGGTGCTGGTCGAGGGCGGTCAGCGCGCCCGCATCACCGGGTTTAAGGACAACGAGTCCTTTTTCGAAGCTCATGCCGAGCTGATCGAAGACGTTAAAGACGACGACAAAGAATTGGAGGCGCTGAGCCGCTCGGCGGTGTCGCAGTTCGAGCAGTACGTCAAACTCAACAAGAAGATTCCGCCCGAGGTACTGGTCTCGATCAATCAGATCGACAACCCGTCGAAACTTGCCGACAACATCTCCGCGCATCTCAATCTCAAGATCGCCGAAAAGCAAACGCTGCTTGAAGTGAAAAGCGTCGGCGAACGGCTCGAGAAGGTTTATGGGTTCAT
>VGEM01000048.1 GCA_016869315.1 Alphaproteobacteria bacterium
GCGGGATGATGTTCCGTGGTTTGCGCTCGGCCTTCCCGACAGCGAAGCGCCGCCAGATCTTGGGGTCGCCGGCGAGTTTCGCCTGCTCAACGAAGTTGTGTCGCTGTTGCCGGCGGACGATGCGGCAATGGTCGCCTACGCGCGCGCCATGGTGATCTGGCACAGCAATCATCTGCATTGCGGACGCTGCGGCTCGCCGACCGAGTTCCTGGAAGGCGGCCATAGCCGCCAGTGCCGCAATCCCGCGTGCGCGCATCGTTCGTTTCCGCGCACCGATCCGGCCGTGATCACGTTGATCGAAGATCCGACCGGCACCCGTGCTTTGCTCGGGCGGCAGTCGCGCTGGCCGCAGGGCATGCACTCGGTCATCGCCGGTTTCGTCGAGCCGGGCGAAAGCCTGGAGGAATGCGTGATCCGCGAGACCTTCGAGGAAACCGGCATCCGCGTCGGCGAGGTGCGCTATCAGGCCAGCCAGCCCTGGCCGTTTCCGGCCTCGATCATGCTCGGGTTTCGCGCCCGCGCGCTGACCACCGAGATCAATCTCACAGACAACGAACTCGAAAGCTGCACGTGGTACACGCGCGCCGAATTGCGATCGTTCGGGGAAATGGGCGGACCCTACGCCGACCGCCGCCTGCCCAACCCGTTCTCGATCGCGCGCTTTCTGGTCAACACCTGGCTGGCAGAGGGGTAACGTCCTCACCGTCCTTTGTATCGGAAAGCATCTGCCGGATAAGTGCCGAGAAATGCGACGCGCTCCGAGTAAAGCCTCAAGTCCATCAGCGCGTGCTTGAAGCCGGGATCGTCGGGCCGGCCTTCGACTTCGGCGTAGAACTCGACCGTCTTGAAGAAGCCGCCGATCATGTAGCTTTCAAGTTTGGTCAGATTGATGCCGCTGGTGGCGAAGCCGCCGAGCGCTTTGTAAAGCGCGGCTGGCACGCTCTTGAGGCGGAAGATCATCGACGTCACGCACCGCACGCCGCGCTTCGGCGCGACGGCCGCGCGCGACATGATCAGAAAGCGCGTGGTGTTGTGCGGTTCGTCCTCAATGTTGGCGGCAAGCGACTTGAGGCCATAGGTTTTGCCGGCAATCGCCGAGGCCACGGCCGCAACGGACGTGTCGCCGCGGCTCGCGACGTCGCGCGCGGCACCGGCCGTATCGAGCGCCACCACCGCCTTGATCGTGTGCTTGCGCAGAAACTTCCGCACCTGGCTCAAGGCGTGGACATGGCTTTCGGCGCGCTTGATCGACTTGAGCGTTGCGCCTTTCACCGCCAGCAAATGATGATGCACCGGCTGGAAATGTTCGCCGACAATCGTCAGCCCCGTGCCCGGCAGCAGGTGATGGACGTCGGCAACCCGCCCTGCGACGGAGTTGTCGACGGCAATCATCGCAAGCTTGGCCGTGCCGTCATGCACCGCGTTGATCGCGTCCTCGAAGGTCGCGCTTGGCAAAGGCGCCATCTTGGGGAAGCGCGTCTTGCAGGCGAGATGGGAGTAGGAACCGATCTCACCCTGAAATGCGATGCGCGCCATGGTCCGGCCTCAGGCGTAACCGAGCAGGCGGCGCGCGCGGTCGAGATCGGCCGGCGTATCCACGCCCAAGGGAATCGTGTCGACCAGCACCGCGCCGATCCGCATGCCGTGCTCGATGGCACGAAGCTGCTCCAACCGCTCTCGGAGTTCGAGCCCGGTTGGCTTGAGGCTGACGAATTTGCGAAGCGCCTCGCGGCGAAACGAATAGACGCCGATGTGGTGGTAGTGCGCGCCGTCGCCGGACGGGATCAGGTTGCGGCTGAAGTAAAGCGCCGCGGCGATCTTCTCGCCCGGCTTGAATACCACCGCCGGCTTGACGACGGCGTTGTCGGTGAGTTCCTCGGATTTGGTGATCAACGCGACCGGCGTGCCGATATCGAACGCCGCCCGCTCCAAGGGCGCGAGCGATGCCGCGACAATGGCGGGGTCAAGCGTCGGTAGATCGCCCTGAACGTTGACGACAACGGGATACTTGCCGGCCGGGTCATACGTCTCGGCCGCGGCATGGACGCGGTCTGAGCCCGAGGGCAGCGCGGGGTCGGTCATCACCGCTTCGCCGCCCGCCTTCTTCACCGCATCTGCGATTTCAGAATCGCCACAGGCGACAATCACCGGGCCGGCCTGGGCGGCTACCGCGCGACGCCAAACATGCAGAATCATCGGCTCAGGCCCGATCATGGCGAGCGGCTTATCCGGCAACCTGGTCGCCTTGAGGCGGGAAGGAATGACGATCAGGGCAGGACCGGGCATGGCTGGGGGGCTTTCGTCGGCAACGGCGCGCGGAGAGATATCGGAGTTGCCCCATCAATCCAAGGGCTGCGACAGCCATCGCGAGCTCAAATTCCGCCCCTTGCCCTTGATTTTCCTCATATTTCCGCGCCATGGGGGCCCCAGGGGGATTGAGATTTTGGCCCGGACCGACTATGCAAGGCGCGTCACACGTGACCCTTTCGTCGAGGATCTTATGAGCGAGCACAAGTTAGGCGCAGCTGCCATTTCCCCGTTCTGGGACAAGACCATCAGTGCCTTTTGGCTCGCGTTCCTGGGTGTGCTGGGCGCCAACTTCATTGGCGATCAGATCATGCCGACTAAGCATGCGGCGATCGAGAACTTCGCCTACCCGATCGAGGCCCTTGAGGAAGAAGCCGTCGCCGACGGCGGTGGTGGCGGTGGCGGCGAGCGCGTCAGCGCAGTGCCTCTGCTCGCGGCGGCCGATCCGGAAGCCGGCAAAGCCGTCTTCCGCAAGTGCTCGAGCTGTCACACGATCGAGGCCGGCGGCAAGACATCAACCGGTCCGAACCTGCATAACGTCCTGACCCGCGGCGTCGGCAAGGCGGCCGGTTTCAAGTATTCAAACTCGATGATCGAGATGGGCGGCGATTGGTCCTACGACAAGCTCGAGGACTACCTCGACAATCCGAAGCGTCTGGTGCCAAAGGGGACGATGTCGTTCGTCGGGTTGAAGAAGCCGAAAGAGCGTGCCGACGTGATCAAGTACATGATGGCGAATACCGACAATCCGCCGCCGGTACCGGTCGCCGAGGCCCCTGCCGCTCCGGCTGAGGCGCCCGCCGCCGCGCCGGCCGAGGCCGCACCCGCCGAAGCTGCACCGGCCGCGGACGCGCCGAAGACCGAATAAGCCTCGGGCCGTCGAGCGCCGATGGCCGTCGATTTCAACGCCGCTTGCGTCGCCCTAGCCCACCGGCTGGCCGATACAAGCGGCGAAATCGTTTTGGGCTACTTCCGTAAGCCGCTCGCGGTCGAGGACAAGGCCGACGCCATCTCGTCCCCGGTAACGATCGCGGACCGGGACTCCGAAGCCGCCATGCGCGACATCATCCGCGCAACCTTCCCCGATCACGGCGTCATCGGCGAGGAGCACGGCAGCCACAACCCCGACGCCGAGTGGACCTGGGTGCTGGACCCGATCGACGGCACCCAGTCGTTCATCAATGGCGTTCCCTTGTTCGGCACGTTGATCGGCCTGCTCCACATGGGCGTGCCGTGGTTCGGCTGCATCAATCACCCGGCGCTGAACCAGCGCTGGATCGGCGGCGCAAACCTGCCGACAACCATGAACGGCGAACCCTGCCGCGTGCGCGCGGGCAGCGCGCTGGCTCAGGCCACGGTCTATGCCACCGGCGCCGAGTATCTGGCGCCCGACGAAGCCGCGGCCTTCGACCGCCTTGCCGCCAAGCTCAAGAAGCGCCGTTATGGCGGCACCGATTGCTTCCACTACGCCATGGTGGCTTCGGGCTGGACCGACATGGCCTGCGAAGCGCGCCTGGCGCTGCACGACTTTGCCGCCGTGGTGCCGGTGATCCAGAACGCCGGCGGCACCGTCACCGACTGGACCGGCCGGGCGCTCGTCAAGGGATCAAGCGGCCACATTCTCGCGGCAGGCGATGCGCCCATGCACGCGGCGGCGTTGAAAGCCCTTGCCTGGACCGGTTGATCCTCGCCACTCTCGGGCCTAGTTCACGATCAGGAGCGTGCCCATGCTGAAAGCCGTCTGCCTTGGACTTACCGCCGCGAGCCTGATGATCGCGCCCGCGTCCGCATTGGTGCGCGGCAAGCCGGTGCACGGCCTGTCGCTCTATGGAGAACCCAAGTACGGGCCCGATTTCAAGCACTTTGATTATGTGAATCCCAATGCGCCGAAGGGCGGCACGATCCGGCAGGATTCCTTCGGCACGTTCGACAGTTTCAATCCCTTCATCGTCAAGGGCACTCCGGCTGCCGGGCTTACCTACCTTGGCGATGCCTCGTACTTCGTCGAGGGCCTGACCATGTCGGGCGCCGACGAGCCGTTCACCTATTACTGCTTGCTGTGTCAGACGATGGAAGTGGCCGAGGATTTGTCGTGGATCGAGTACGCCATCAGGCCCGAGGCCCGCTTTCACGACGGCTCACCCGTTACTGCCGACGACGTGGTGTTCAGCTTCAACACGCTGATGGAAAAAGGCTCGCCGACCTACAAACTCTATTGGGGCGATGTCGACCGGGTCGAGAAGACCGGGCCTCTCAAGGCGCGGTTCTATTTCAAGGTCACCGACAACAAGGAATTGCCGCTGATCACGGGGCAGCTGCCGGTGATCAGCAAAGCCTACTGGGAAAAGCGCGACTTCGCCGAGGCCAGCCTCGACATTCCGGTGTCGACCGGCCCCTACAAGATCGACAAGTTCGAGCCGGGCCGCTTCATCACCTACAGGCGCGATCCCAATTATTGGGGCCGCAATCTGCCAGTCACCATCGGCACCAACAACTTCGATGAGCTGCGGATCGAATTTTTCCGCGACGACGAGGTTGCCTTCGAAGCGTTCAAGGGTGGCGCCTTTGACCTCTTTGTCGAGAATACGGCGTCGCGCTGGGCGACCGGCTACGACGAAAATCAGATCAAGGACGAGCGCGTCATCAAGTCGATGTTTCGCGACGGGATGCCCGATTCGCCGCAGTTGTTTGTGCTGAATCTGCGGCGCGACAAGTTCGCCGATCGGCGCACGCGACAAGCCATCGGTCTCGCCTTCGATTTTGAATGGAGCAACAAGACCCTGGCCTATGGCCAGTATGAGGCCGCACGCAGTTACTTCCAGGGCGCGGAGCTGGCATCGTCGGGCGTTCCGACGGGTGAAGAGCTGGCGATTCTGGAAAGGTACCGCGACAAAGTACCGCCCGAGGTCTTCACCACGCCCTATGCGCCGCCCAAGACGGATGGTTCGGGCAATGCACGCGAAAACCTGCTCAAGGCGCGCCAGCTCCTGACCGATGCCGGTTGGACCAACAAAGGCGGCGGGCTTGTGAATGCCAAAGGCGAGCCACTTGAGATCGAGTTCCTGACGGCGCAACAGGGCATCGAAAAGTGGTTTACACCATATATCCAGAATTTGGCGCGCCTCGGCATCAAGGGCTCGATCCGTTTGATCGACCGCACGCAATACATCAACCGCGTCACCAACTACGATTTTGACCTCGTTTTGGGTGGGCCCGCACAGAGCATTTCTCCCGGCAACGAGCAACGCGAGTTTTGGGGCTCGGCGGCGGCCGGCAGCCCGGGCGGCCGGAATTGGAGCGGCATCAAAGATCCGGTGGTCGATGCGATCATCGAGGAGCTGGTCACGGCACAGACGCGCGAATCGCTGATCGCCCACACCCGCGCCTTGGACCGCGTGTTGTTGTGGAATTACTACACAATTCCGCAACTGGCCGTGCCGTTCGTCCGTTACGCCTATTGGAACAAGTTCGGCATGCCGGAAAAAATTCCGATGCGCGGCGTGTCGGTCGACAACTGGTGGATCGATCCCGACAAAGCCGCGGCGCTTGAGAGCGGACGCTCCATGACGGCGAAGTAAGCCCGCGATGTTTGCCTACATCGTGCGGCGACTGCTGCTGATTCCCCTCACGCTGATCGGCATCATCACCCTCAATTTCTTGATCGTACAAATTTCGCCGGGCGGGCCGGTTGAACAGTTTGTCGCCAAAGTCCAAGGTATCGGCGGCGAGGGCGGCGCGCTGTTGGGCGGCGGCGAGCAAGCCGCAAATCTTCGCATCGAGGGCAACGCGACCTACCGCGGCCGCCAGGGCCTGGACCCCGACTTCATCAAGTCGCTTGAAGCGCTCTACGGTTTCGACCGTCCGGCGCACGAGCGCTACTGGATGATGCTCAAGGGCTATCTGACCTTCGACCTCGGATCGAGCTTCTACCGCGCCAAGGATGTCGCGGGTCTGATCGCCGAAAAGCTGCCGGTGTCGATTTCGCTCGGGCTTTGGTCGACCCTGATCATCTATCTGATCTCGATCCCGCTTGGCATCCGCAAGGCGGTTGATGACGGATCACGCTTCGATGTCGCCACCTCTGGGGTCATCATCGTCGGCTATGCCATCCCGGGATTTTTGTTCTCGATTTTGCTGATCGTCCTGTTCGCCGGCGGGCGCTATTTCGACTGGTTTCCCCTACGCGGACTGACATCGGAGAATTGGGACGAACTCACCATGACCGGCCGTATCCTCGACTATCTCTGGCACATGGTTCTGCCGGTGACGGCGATGAGCATCGGCGGTTTCGCATCGTTGACCATGCTGACCAAGAACTCGTTCCTGGAGGAGATCAACAAGCAGTACGTCATCACCGCGCGGGCCAAGGGCCTGCCGGAGCGCCGCGTGCTGTACGGTCATATTTTCCGCAACGCCATGCTGCTGGTCATCGCCGGCTTCCCCGCCGCGCTGATCGGGTTGCTGTTCACAAGTTCGGTCCTGATCGAAGTGATTTTTTCGCTCGACGGTCTTGGATTGCTTGGCTTCGAGTCGGTCACCAATCGCGATTATCCGGTGATCTTCGGATCGCTCTACATTTTCAGTCTGATCGGATTGCTGCTCAATCTGGTCAGCGATGTCGTCTATCACATGGTCGATCCGCGCATCGACTTCGAGACGCGCGAGGTCTAGGCCGTGGCCTTGTCCCCGCTCAATCGTCGCCGACTTGCCAACTTCAAGGCCAACCGTCGCGGCTATGTCTCGACGTTGATTCTCGGCGCGCTGCTGCTGCTGTCGCTGTTTGCCGAATTCCTCGCCAACGATCGGCCGATCTTGGTGCAGTACAAGGGCGATCTGTTCGTTCCGGTCTTGCGCGACTATCCGGAGACGACTTTTGGCGGTGATTTCGATACGCCCGCAAACTATCGCGACCCACTGGTGGCGGGCTTGATAAACCAAGAAGGCCGAATGATCTGGCCGCCGATTCGCTTTTCCTATCAGACCATCAACTTCGACCTCGCCGTTCCCGCGCCCGCGCCGCCCTCATCCGACAACTGGCTCGGCACGGACGAACAGGGACGCGACGTCTTGGCCCGGCTAATTTACGGATTCCGGCTGTCGCTGGCGTTCGGCCTGATTCTCGCCGTCGCCTCGACACTGATCGGCATCGTCGCCGGCGCCGTGCAGGGCTACTTCGGCGGCCTGACGGACTTGTTGTTCCAACGCTTCATCGAGATTTGGAGCGGCCTGCCGCAGTTGTTCATCCTGATTATCGTCTCGTCGATTGTCGTGCCGGGCTTCTTCACGTTGATGGCCGTGCTGCTTCTGTTCAGCTGGACGGCACTGGTCAGTGTCGTGCGCGCCGAATTTCTGCGGGCGCGCAATTTCGACTATGTGCGGGCCGCTCGCGCTCTCGGCATGAGCGATGTCGCCATCATGTCGCGCCATGTTCTGCCCAACGCGCTGGTTGCCGCCGTCACGTTCCTGCCGTTCATTTTGTCGGGTTCGATCGCGGCCCTGACGTCGCTCGACTTTCTCGGCCTTGGCTTGCCGCCTGGTTCGGCATCCTTGGGCGAGCTCTTGCGCCAGGGCAAAGATCAACTGCAGGCGCCCTGGCTCGGGATAACCGGATTTGTCGCGGTGGCCGGATTGCTCTCGCTACTGATCTTCGTTGGCGAGGCGGTGCGCGACGCGTTCGATCCGCGCAAGACTTTCAAATGACCGCACCGTTGCTGGAGGTCAAAGACCTGGCCGTGCGCTTTGGTGACGGCGAAGATGCGGTTGATGCCGTGAAAGGCGTGAGCTTCGCGCTCGATCGTGGCGAGTCGCTCGCCCTGGTTGGCGAAAGCGGATCGGGCAAGTCGGTGACGGCCCTGTCAATTCTCCAACTTCTTCCCTACCCGCGCGCGCGCCACCCTACCGGCAGCATCATTTTTGGCGGTCGCGACGTGGTCGGCGCTGACGTGGGAACCATGACCGGGATTCGGGGAAACCGAATTGGCATGGTGTTCCAGGAACCGATGACCTCGCTCAATCCTCTGCATCCCATCGGCAAGCAGGTTGGTGAGGTTCTCGAACTGCACACCGATCTCGACGCAGCGGGGCGCAGAGCACGAGTGATCGAACTGCTGCAGCGCGTCGGACTTGCGGACGCCGAGCACCGTCTTTTGACCATGCCGCATGAACTGTCCGGCGGGCAACGGCAGCGGGTGATGATCGCCACGGCGCTCGCACTGAAGCCCGATCTGCTGATCGCCGATGAACCGACCACGGCACTCGATGTCACTATTCAGGCCCAGATTCTGCATCTCCTCAAAGAGCTGCAGCGCGATCTTGGCATGGCACTGCTGTTCATTACGCATGATCTTGCGCTGGTCCGGGCCATCGCAGATCGCGTGTGCGTCATGAAGGACGGGTTGATCGTCGAGCAAGGCCCGATTGCGAAGGTCTTCAACCACCCCACGCACGACTACACCCGCCACTTAATCGCGGCCCAGCCAAAGCCGAAGGCGCCGCGAACCGGTGAAGCCGAGGCCGTGCTTGTCGGCAAAAATCTGAGAGTCTGGTTTCCGATCCGGCGCGGCCTCATCCGCCGCGTGGTTGGACACATCAAGGCGGTCGATGGCGTCGATGTGACGTTGCGAGCGGGCCGCACGCTCGGCGTGGTCGGTGAAAGCGGTTCGGGGAAAACGACGCTCGGCATGGGGCTGCTTCGTCTGATCAAGAGCGACGGCGAGATCGCCCTGCTCGGCCGGCGGATCGACGGCCTTGGCCAGACGTCGTTGCGGCCGTACCGAAAGTCGATGCAGATCGTTTTTCAGGACCCCTTCGGCGCGCTTAATCCCCGCATGACCTTGGGTGACATCGTCAGCGAAGGCTTGAAGGTTCATGGCCTCGGAACGGCGGCCGAGCAGCGCACGCTGGTTGAAGAGACCCTCGCCGACGTTGGTCTCGATCGATCCTGGAGCGCGCGCTTTCCGCACGAGTTTTCCGGCGGACAACGGCAACGCATCGCCATTGCCCGCGCGCTGATCTTGCGGCCACGCGTCTTGATGCTCGACGAGCCGACCTCGGCCCTGGATGTTTCGGTGCAGGTCCAGATTGTCGACCTGCTGCGGGCACTTCAGGACAAATACGGCCTCGCCTACTTGTTCATCAGCCATGACCTTCGCGTCGTCAGAGCCATGGCCGACGACATTATTATTATGAAGGACGGCAAGGTCCGAGAATCAGGCCCGGCGGCGGACGTGCTCGGGGCACCGCGCGATCCCTATACAAAGGCCCTGCTGTCGGCCGCCCTCGAGCTCAAGATGGCGCCCGAAGGCGCCGTGGTTACCGCTTCTTAACCGTTTGCCGCGAGACTAGGATTGCCGCAGACCGTGAATGCACGGCCGCGCGCCAAAGGGGTCGGCCATGGCCAAGAAAGACGAAGAAGAAGAGGGGCAACGAGATGCCCTTCATACCGTCGATGTCGAGATTTCGGTCGTCCTCGGCAAGTCCAATCTCCGCGTCAACCAGCTCTTGAAACTGGGCCGCGGCGCCGTGGTCGAGCTGGAGCAGAGAACCTCGGACCCGGTCGAGATCTACGCCAATGACGTGCTGGTGGCACGCGGCGAAGTGGTCGTCACGGCCGGTGACAAGATTGGCGTCACGCTGACCGAACTGGTCAAGTCGATCTACTCGAACACCCGATAAAGCATTTCCCGGCGAAGTGGGTTTCCGGTTGGCCGCAAGAAAAGCGACCAAGCAAAAAATCTAACCCGGCTTTACATCCATCGCTTCGAGAATCTTGCGCGCGGTGTCGGCCTCGCCCGACTGCGGCGCCAACTCCAGAATTCTGATTAAATCCTTGCGCGCGTCTTCCCTCCGTTCGGCGGCGCGATTCAACATCGCGCGTTCGAGCAGCGCCCCGGTGTGACGGGGATGGATTGAAAGCGCATTCTCGGCGTCTTCAAACGCGAGCTCGGCGGCATCGACCTGACGGTAGGCGCTGGCGCGGAAGGTCAAGGCGTCGGCGCTGTTGGGCCTTTGTTCCAATGCGAGATTGAGATCGTCGATCGCCTCCCAGAACTGGCCGCTGTCGGCAAGGACGCCGGCGCGATCGATCAGGAGGTCGACATCCTTCGGTACTAGCCCAAGCGCAGCCGTGAGTGCCGCGTACGCCCGGGTCAAATCTTCACCCAACATCCAAGCCTGGCCGGCCTGGGCCAACATGCCGGCCCTCAACCGTTCCGGCCGTTTCGATGCCTTGGCAAGTTCCTCCAGCGATGTAGCGGCTTCGGCATATTCCTTGAGGCCGATCAACGCGACCGCGCGACAATGTTTGGCTGGTTCGCCGCCGCCAAGTCCCGCCCACTTGCCGGCGAGCTCGAAACCCTGCTCCGGATAAGAGCGGGCGGTATCGAGACACAGGCGATAAGTCGCCGCCGGATCGTCAAGAATTGGATCCGGCAACACTGGCGTTGCGTCCTGCGCCAGAGCCGCCGCGGCGATCAAGAGGGCGCGCATCGACTTGCCAATTCGTCGACAACGCGAGTCAACAGGTCGAGATCCTGCGGACGCGACAGACGATGATCGCCGTCCTTGATCAAGGTCACGATCACGTCGCCACCCGACAAGCGCTCGGCGATCGCCTGCGCCGTCGGCCAGGGCACGCTGGCGTCACGCTGGCCCTGAAGCAACCGGACCGGGCAGAGGATATTCAATTGGCCACCCATGATCAGGTTTCGCCGTCCGTCTTCGATGAGATGGGGACTGATTCTTAAGGGTGGCCCGCCGCCATCTGAAGGAATCTCGCAGACGACGCCGGCTCCGATGCGCGCCTTTTCGTCGGCCGTGAAGTGCGGCCATATCATTGTTTCGGTGAAGTCGGGCGCCGCGGCGATTCCGATCAACCCGGCTACGCGCGACGGTCTCGCCATCGCGGCTTTGAGTGCGATCCACCCGCCCATACTGGAGCCAACCAGAATCACCGGACCTGTTGTCAGTCGATCGATCACGGCGAGGGCCGAATCGGTCCAACGCGTCGGGCCGCCGTCCTCGAACCGCCCCGATGAGGCCCCGTGCCCGAACATGTCGAATCGAACCGAGGTGAGTTCCCGCGCGCGACAGTGCACCTCCAGGGCCATCGCCTTGGTCCCGCCCTTGTCGGACGCGAGGCCGTGCAAAAAGACGACCGTGGGCGATCGTCCCGCGACGCGGTCGTACGCAATCCGGTTGCCGTCGGGCGCGAGAAGAGTGTCGCTCATGGTCAATTAATCGAAACCTGTGCCTCGGGAGTGTTGTAGCATCGTCTCGGGAGCCCGCACATGCCGCCGACCGTCCTGCAAATTTTGCCAAGCCTGGTCACGGGCGGAGTCGAACGCGGCACGGTCGATGTCGCGGCTGCCCTTGTGGCATCGGGGTTTAAGTCCGTCGTCGCGTCAAGCGGTGGACCCAAGATCCGCGAGCTGGAACGGACAGGCGCGATCCACGTCACGCTGCCGCTCGCGACCAAAAATCCGCTTGCGATTCGCGCCAATATCAAGCGCGTCGCCGACGTCATCGCCGAGCATGGCGTCAATATCGTCCACGCACGCTCGCGCGCGCCGGCATGGAGCGCGAAAGCCGCCGCGAAGCAGCGCGGCGTTCCGTTCATGACAACATTTCATGGCGTCTATGGCGACGGACTGTTCGGACTCAAGCGGCCGTACAATCGCGTGATGGCGTCGGGCGAACGCGTGATCGCGATCTCGCAGTTCATCGCCGACCTGTTGGTTCGCGACTACAGAATATCGCCCGAGCGTATCCGGCTCATTCATCGCGGCGTCGATCTTGCTGTGTTCGATTCGGCCAAAGTCGGCCCTCAGCGCATTGTCCAGATGTCGCAGAAGTTGGGCCTGACCGAAGCCGTGCCGACGATCATGCTGCCCGGCCGGCTGACGGCATGGAAAGGCCATCATCTCCTGATCGACGCGCTGGCCATCATGCGCGGCCGCGGGGCCGTCTCGGACCTTCGTTGTCTGATGGTCGGCAGCGATCAGGGCCGCATCGGATATCGCGAAGCGGTCGTCGAGCACGCGGCGACACGCGGTGTGCGCGATTGGGTGCACATTGTCGATGACTGCGCCGATCTGCCGGCGGCCTATCGCGTGTCCGACGTTGTGGTATCGGCCTCGACCCGGCCGGAAGCCTTCGGCCGCGTGGTCGCCGAGGCCCAGGCCATGGGCCGGCCAGTCGTCGCGCCTGCTCATGGCGCCGCGGGCGAAATCGTTCTCGCCGGCGTCACCGGTTGGTTATTCACGCCAAACGATCCGCTGTCGTTGGCCGGTGCCATAACCCGCGCGCTGGCGCTCACCGCCGAACAACGCCTGTCGATCGCCAGGGATGCGGTTGCGCATGTTCGCGAGTACTTCGACAAGGTCGAAATGTGTGCCAAAACCATCGCCGTCTATCGCGAGTTGCTCGGCTCATCACCGTCATGACCGAGCATATCCTCGTCATTGTCGGGCCGGGACTTGGCCGATTGGTCCATGCCAGCGGCGCTGCGACGGCCGTGCGGCGCGCGCATCCTGCGGCACACATTGTCGCGTTGACAAGCAGTGACGCCGCCGAGTTCGCCCAGGCAATGCCGTTCTTCAACGAGGTGCTGGTCGATTCGCGCGCGCCATGGTGGCGCTGGCGCGCCCTCCTGGACCTTCGCCGCACACTTCGCGAGAACACGTATCAGCATGTCTACGATTTCGGCGACGTCGCGCGCTCGCGGCTTCTCTTTCGGCTGATGCATGGCTGGCGGGCGTCGCCCGAGCATCCGGCGGCGCTGGCCTGGATCGACCCGCCCGATACCCGGGTCGTCGATTCCGGGATGCATCTCGTCGATCGCCTCACGCGCCAGCTGATTGCCGCGGGAATCGTCGATGTCCCGCGCCCCGATCTCGGCTGGGTGGCGCGAACGGTCAAATCCTATAGCGCGCCATTCAAAATGACCGAACCCTATGCCTTGATCGCGGTCGATCGTGGCGCCGGGGGCGGCCTTTAGCTCGCCGCCGTGATCGCCGCCGCCAAATGGTACGCCGAAAGATCGCTGACGCCGGTATTGGTCGGCCTTGAGGCGAGATCGCCCCTGGCCGACGAAGTTCAACTTGTCGTACCGCGCACGCGCGACATCACGGGTCAGGCGCCGGCAGGCGATCTCGTTTTTCTGGCGTGGGGCGCCCATTCGGCGATCGGCGCCGACTGTGGTGTCGCCACGTTGATCGCGACGGCCGGCTGCAAGACCGTCGTGCTTTGCGGATCCGCCACCGACCCCGCGACCGATGCGCCGCGCGGCAACAACGTCGCCGCGCTTCAGCGCGAATCGATTGACGGAATCAGCCTGGCGGAGATCGCCCAACAGCTCGACACCCTCACCTCGCCGAACCGGAGCGTTCCTTGACATCAGGCCGCCAAACCGTAGATTTCGCGCGATTTTCCAAGGATTTTGGCGGCAGCGGCTCATGGTGGCATTGACATTACCCGACGGCAGCGTGCGTCAGTACGAGGGCGCCGTCAGCGGCGAGAAACTCGCCGCTGACATTGGCCCGGGCCTCGCCAAGGCGGCCCTCGCCATCAAGATCGACGGCGTGATGCGCGACCTGGCGCTTCCCATCGAAGCCGATGCCAAGGTCGCCATCGTCACCCGCAAGGATGCCGACGCACTCGAGCTTCTGCGGCACGACGCCGCGCACGTCATGGCCGAGGCAGTTCAAGAATTGTTTCCGAAGACGCAAGTCACGATCGGTCCCGCTATCGAGAATGGGTATTACTACGATTTTGCGCGGAGCGAGCCGTTCACGCCGGACGATCTGGTCCAGATCGAGAACAAGATGCGTGAGATCGTCGATCGCGATGAGAAGATCTTTCGCGAAGTGTGGCCGCGAGATCAGGCAATCAAGTACTTCAAGGGCATCGGCGAAGACTACAAGGCCGAGATCATCGAAGATCTTCCGGGATCGGAGCAGATCACCGTTTACACGCAGGGCAAGTGGCTCGACCTCTGCCGCGGGCCGCACCTGCCGTCGACCGGCAAACTCGGCAAGGCCTTCAAGCTGATGAAGCTCGCTGGCGCCTATTGGCGCGGCGATTCCAAGAACGAGATGCTGCAGCGGATCTACGGCACCTGCTGGGCCGACGAGAAGCAGCTCAAAGACTACCTGATCATGCTCGAAGAGGCCGAGAAGCGCGATCATCGCCGCCTCGGCAAGGAGATGGATCTGTTCCATCTCCAGGAAGAGGCGCAAGGCGCCGTCTTCTGGCATCCCAAGGGCTGGACGGTTTACCGCATGCTGCGGGCCTATATGCGCCGCCGATTGGATTCTGCGGGCTACGTCGAGGTCAACACGCCGATGCTGGTCGACAGCGTCCTTTGGCAGAAGTCCGGCCACTGGGACAAGTTCCGCCAGAATATGTTCGTATCGGAGTCGGAAGAGCGGCCGCTCGCAATCAAACCGATGAACTGCCCCTGCCATGTGCAGATCTATAACCAGGGCATCAAGAGCTATCGCGATCTGCCGCTGCGCATGGCCGAATTCGGCGCGTGCCATCGCAACGAACCGTCGGGCGCGCTGCACGGGTTGATGCGGGTTCGCGCTTTCGTGCAGGACGACGCCCACATTTTCTGCGCCGAGGATCAGGTCAAGGCCGAGACCAAAGCCTTCATCGAGCTGTTGCGGCGCGTCTATGGCGACCTCGGTTTCACCGACGTCAAAGTCAAATTCTCCGATCGGCCGCCGGTGCGCGCCGGCAGCGACGAGACCTGGGACAAGGCAGAGGCGGCGCTCAAGGACGCGACCGCGGCGGCCGGCCTCGAATGGGAGCTCAACCCGGGCGAAGGCGCTTTTTATGGGCCGAAGCTGGAATTCGTTCTGCGTGATGCCATCGGGCGCGATTGGCAGTGCGGCACGTTGCAGGCCGACTTCGTGCTGCCGGAGCGTCTTGACGCCGAGTACGTCGGCGAGGACGGCGCCAAGCATCGCCCGGTCATGCTGCACCGCGCGATCCTCGGCTCGTTCGAGCGGTTCATCGGCATTCTGATCGAAAACTACGCCGGCAAGTTTCCGCTGTGGATGGCGCCGCTTCAGGTGGTGGTGGCGACCATCACGTCGGATGCGAATTCTTATGCCGAAGATGTCGCCCGCACCCTGACCGCGGCCGGTCTTCGGGTCGAAACCGACCTGCGCAACGAGAAGATCAATTACAAAGTCCGCGAGCATTCATTGGCAAAAGTGCCGGTGATGGCTGTCGTTGGCATGAAAGAGGCCGAAAATCGCTCGGTTGCGCTCAGGCGACTCGGGGGAAATACCCAAGAAATCCTTGCCTTGGCCGAGGCGACCGATAGACTCCGCGCCGAATGCGCCCCGCCGGGATAACTTTCCTCACATCATGGAACGATGCCTCGCGCGGAACGGAAGTTCCGGCGCATTTTTCGCGCTTTAACCGCAACAGGAGACTGAGACATCCCTCGCTTCGATAACAAGGCGCCTCCGCCCAAGGACGACGGGCCGCGCGTCAATTACCAAATCGATGCACGCACAGTGCGACTGATCGCCAACAACGGCGACAATATGGGTGTCGTGGACCGCGACACCGCCATCCGCAAAGCAGAAGAAGCCGGTTTCGACCTGGTGGAGATTTCCCCAGGCGCGGCACCGCCCGTCTGCAAGATTCTCGACCTCGGCAAATACAAATACGAAATTCAGAAGAAAGAGAACGAGGCGAAGAAGAAACAGAAGGTCATTGAGGTCAAGGAGCTGAAAGTTCGGCCCACCATCGGCGCGCACGACTACGACGTGAAGATGCGCGCGATGAAGCGCTTCATCGAAGAAGGCGACAAGGTCAAGATCACGCTCCGGTTCCGTGGTCGCGAGATGATGCACCAGGAGCTGGGCTCGGCGCTGCTCGAGCGCATCCGCAACGACAATGCGGAGACGACCAAGGTCGAGCAGGAACCTCGCATGGAAGGCCGCCAAGTGGTGATGGTGTTCGCGCCGAAATAATCCGGCGCGGTCACCTGTTTTCCTCGACCACCGTCAGCAACGATCCTTCGGGCGTTTCGACCGCGGCGACGCGCGCGTGGTTGAACGCCGCGCCGCCGGTCGTGGGCGGCGCAACAACGCGCCCGCCCCGCGCTGCCATGCGCGCGAGGCCGGCATCGAGGTTTGCGACGGCGACGATCCAGCCAACCTCGGCGGTCGACTTTCCCGGCCGGCGCCGGCGCATCAGATCGGCGCTCGGGATGTGGGAATAAGGGTCGGCGCCGCGGCCAAGTATCTCAACGCGCGCAGTGGCGAGGCCCCAGCCGAAGGCAAGACGGTTCACCGCGTCGGGCTCTAGGCCCGCGAGCTCGTTGAATTTGGCGTTGGCAGACGTGGTGTCATAGCGGATTTCAAGGCCGAGCCCACCGGGTCCCCAGAACGCCTTCGAGGCATCGACATCGGGAACTGAGGCCACGACCGACGTCGCTTCGGTCGAGAACGCGTTTGGCGTGTTGGTCCAGGTCGCGGTCCAGCGCGCGATGGACGGGATGACAAAGACAATGCCGGCGCCGTCCGGCAAACCGATACGGGCCTGATGTACCGTCTGCATCGTTCCGTCGAGGGCGGTGATGTCGAACCTGACCTCGGCTTCCCAGATCGCGCCGGCCGCTTCGACGCGGCGGCGGGTTTCGGCCATGTCGCGAACGTACATGTTGAGATTGCGAAGACGATTGGCCCGCGCTGGCGGATCGGTTGCGAGTGGCACGGCGATGCCGGGAAAGCGA
>VGEM01000049.1 GCA_016869315.1 Alphaproteobacteria bacterium
TGAGGCCGGCGAAAGGTTTCCACTCGTCACCTTCTTTAATGCCAAGCTGATCGCGGAACTTGGCCATCTGTTCGTCGGTCATGATGCCGGCGTGATTGTCCTTGTGGCCGGCCAGCGGCAGCCCGTAGCCCTTGATCGTGTAGGCGATGAAGCAGTGAGGTTTGTCGGTTGCGGCAGCCGCGTCGAAAGCGCGGATGATGGCTTCCATGTCATGACCGCCAAGGTTTGTCATGAGATCGTGAAGCGCGGAGTTGTCATGGGACCTGAGAAAAGCATCAAGGCCAGGTTCACCTTTGAGATCGCGCGCGAGGTGTTCGCGCCACGCCGGCCCGCCTTGGAATGTCAGCGCCGAATAGAGTTGATTTGGGCAATCGTCAATCCAGCGTTTGAGCGCGGGTCCGATCTGCGTCTTGAAAACGGCCTGAAGTTTGAGGCCGTATTTGAGCAGGACGACCTGCCAGTCGACGGCTTCAAAAAATCCGGTGATGCGTGCAAACAATTGGTCGTTGACGACGCCATCGAGGCTCTGGCGATTGTAATCGACGATCCACCACAGATTCCGGACCTGGTGCTTCCAACCTTCGAGCAGTGCCTCGTAGACGTTGCCTTCGTCGAGCTCGGCGTCGCCCAGAGTCGCAATCATCCGCCCGCGCGGCCGTTCGCCCATCATATCGTGAGCGCGCAAATAATCCTGAACAAGTGACGCGAACAACGTCTCTGCGACACCAAGGCCGACCGAGCCGGTCGAAAAATCGACATCGGCTTTATCCTTGGTTCGCGATGGATAAGGCTGAACACCGCCAAAGGCGCGGAAGTTGATCAGTCGATCAAGCGTTTGGTTGCCAAGCAGGTATTGAATGGCGTGAAATACGGGGCCGGCGTGCGGCTTCACCGCAATTCGGTCCTCGGCTTTCAGCGTGTGGAAATAGAGCGCCGCCAGAACTGTCGCGAGCGATGCACTCGAGGCTTGATGCCCGCCAACCTTGATCCCGTCCCGGTTGGCGCGAAGGTGGTTGGCGTGATGAATCATCCAGGTGGCGAGCCACAGGATCTTCTGTTCCAAAGCCTTCAGGCTCGCCAGTTCGCGCGCGTCGACCATCGGGAATCGTCCTCTCGGTTGACCGCAGGCTAGCGATCGGTGGGCGGCACGTCCTTGCTAAAACTTGCTAGAGTTAATAATAATCGGCAATTAATATGAACCTTTAGACAACGAAAAAAGATCATTATGCTAAATTCGAACATTGATCAGACCGATCTGCGAATCCTGCGCGAAGTCCAGGAAAGCGCCCGCATCAGCAACGTCGATCTCGCCGAGAAAGTCGGTCTGTCGCCGTCACCCTGCCTGAGACGGCTCAAGCGACTTGAAGATAACGGCGTCATCAAAGGCTACATGACGTTGGTCGATCAGACCGTGGTCGGTCTGCCCGTCAATGTTTTCGTATCTGTCGCATTGAAGGAGCAGTCTGAAGCCGCGCTCGAAGAATTCGAACAGCGGACCCGCGCCCTGCCACAGGTGATGGAGTGCTATCTCATGACCGGCACCAGCGACTATCTGCTACGTGTCGTCACCGCTGATCTGGCCGCGTACGAACGGTTCTTGAAAGATCACCTGACTCGCATTCCGGCTATTGCCAGCATTCAGTCGAGTTTTGCGTTGAAGCAGGTTGCCTATCGAACGGCTTTGCCGCTCGCCGACACCCGATCACGCTAGAGACCTTGCTGCCGCATCGCTAACATGTCCAAACCATGGTGACGAAAAGGCGCCTGGCATGATGGGACTGATGCCCGGATTGATGATGAACCGGCCGTTGCTGGTGCAGTCGCTGCTCGATTTCGCGGCGCTTCGCCATGCCGACACCGAAGTCGTCACGCGCAGCGTCGAAGGTCCGATTCACCGAATCGATTACCTCGGCTTGTCACGCCGTACGCAGCAACTCGCGCATGCCCTCGTCGACCTCGGGATCAAGCCCGGGGACCGCGTCGCGACGCTGGCCTGGAATACATGGCGGCATGTCGAACTTTATTACGCAGTCGCTGGGATTGGCGCCGTCTGCCACACGATCAATCCGCGGCTGTCGACCGAGCAACTCGCTTTTATTCTGAACGATGCGGATGATCGCCTGCTGTTTTTCGACATCGATCAACTCAACGCCGTCGCAGCGGTGAAGCCGCTCGCGCCCAAACTGGAGCGCGTGATCGCGATGACCGATCGGGCGAATGCTCCTCGTCACGAGCGGCTCTCGGCGATCGAAATCTATGACGATCTCCTGGCGCCACAATCGAGCCACTACGATTGGCCAGAATTCGACGAAAACACCGCGGCATCCCTTTGTTACACGTCGGGGACGACGGGAAATCCCAAGGGCGTCTTGTATAGCCACCGTGCCCTCGTTCTCCATGCCTACGCCTGCTGTCTGACTTCGACGATGGGGCTGGCCACCGAAGATCGCATGTTGCCGGTCGTTCCCATGTTCCATGTCAATGCCTGGGGTGTGCCATACGCCGCACCGATTGCTGGAACGTCACTGGTGATGCCGGGCCGCAAGCTCGATGGCGACAGCCTGTTCGAATTGATGGACGCAGAAGGCGTGACGTGTTCGCAAGGCGTGCCGACGGTCTGGATGAGCCTGCTCGACACCATGCGACGGCAGGGCCGCAAGCCGAAAGCGCTCAGCCGGATCGTGATCGGCGGCGCGGCCGCGTCAGAGATGCTGATCTCTGCCTACGAAGATGAATTCGGCATCGACGTGAGCCACGCATGGGGCATGACCGAGATGACGCCGCTTGGCGTCGTCAATACCCTGAAACCTAAATTCAAAGCGCTGCCACGCGACAGGCAGTTGACTCAGAAGCTGAAGCAAGGTCGCGCCGTCTATGGTGTCGACCTTAGGATTGTCGACGGACACGGCGCCCCATTGCCGAACGACGGCAAATCGCCCGGACATTTGCAGGTGCGCGGTCCGTGGATCGTAAAATCCTATTTCAAGGCGGAGCGAACCGCGCTGACACCGGACGGCTGGTTCGATACCGGCGATATCGCCACAATCGACCCCGACGGGTACATGCACATCACCGATCGTGCCAAGGATGTGATCAAATCGGGCGGCGAATGGATCAGTTCGGTCGACCTCGAGAACGCGGCGATGGGCCATCCTGAAATTGCCCATGCCGCCGTCATCGGTATGCCGGACGCCAAGTGGCAGGAGCGTCCGATGCTGGTTTGTGTTGGGCGCAACGGCGCCCGGCCCGATCTCGCGGCCATCAATGCGTTTCTGGCAACCAAAGTTCCCAAATGGTGGCTGCCTGATCGGGTCGAGTTCGTCGATGTTTTGCCGGTCGGGCCGACCGGCAAGATTCAGAAAACCAAGCTGCGAGAGCGCTTTTTGACGCCCAAATCCTGAGTTTGAGAGCCAATACCAAGCAACCCCTGCGCGTCGCGCCCCTTGCCGAAATTCCGGCATTTGGTACGACATAGCTCACGTTTTGGGGATGGGAGCGCCTGCGGACATGTCGCAGGGACGGGTCCAATTCGAAGTTCAGATCTGCCGGGGCGGCAAATGGACCATCAGTGAGGTCCTGCCGACGGAGGATGGTGCGCGCCGCAAGGCCGACGACCTCTTGGCCCAAAAGGGTACAGAGGGCGTGCGCATCGTCAAGGAATCGCTTTTCGGCAACGACAGCCGGCGCGACTCCGAAATCTTCAAGGAAATGAAAGAAGTCGACAAGGACGAGGACTTTACAGTCACCCCCGTCGACGACGCGCCGTTGTGTGAGCAGGTTGACGATTTCTACGAGGCTCGCGCCCGTACGACCATGGCTCGGATGTTCTCGAAATATCTCGAAAAGCACGAGATGACGCCGTTCGAGATGCTGCACAGCCACAAGAGCCTCAAGCGGATCATGAACAAGGACAACATCGTGTCCTCGGCGGTCGACAAGATCGCCGCCCTTCATGCCCGCGCCACCGGCGCCGACACCCGCAAACGCAAGGATCTCATTTTCAACGCCGTCGACCGGATCGCGGCCAAGGCGCGCGACGTCGATTCCAAGCCGCTGCCGGAACTCAAGGGCGGCACGCTCGATCAACTGTGGAGCCAGATCGACGCCAAATTCACCGACGAGGCCGAGCGCAAGTACATGGCGAGTGTCGCGCTGGCGCGCGCATCGGTGAACTGGACAGGCTGGCTCGGCAAGATGGCCGAGCTATTGCCGAAAGCCAAAGACCTCAAGGACGAGCGCGCCCGCGTAATGGTCGACGACATGATGTCGGACATCCTGGTCGCGCGGACGGTCATCAAGGATGTGATCGGCGTTTCCAAACATATGGGCGATGCCGTCTTGCGCATGTTGGATTTGATCGAAGGCAAGTGCGCGCCGACCAAATTTGCCGCCGAAGATCTGGTCGAATTGCTCAATTACATGTTCGGCAATCAGTTGTTGCCGCGATCCAAGTCCGTTCTGTTCGAACGTATCGAACGCGACCTCAAGAGTCCGGTTCGGCTGACCAACAGCGAAGAGCCAAATGGCGACAAGGACTTTTTCGTTCAGCTTTTGAACCGTGTCGTGACCGATCACGGTGTTTATGGCGGCCGGCCGATGGCGCTGGGGCTGACCGAGCGCTGGGCGCGCCTGATTAACATGGGTGGCGCGACCGGTCGCAAGAAGGCGATGGAAGAGGTGCGCGACAAGTTGAATTCGACCACGCGCAAATTCGTGTATCTGATCGCGATGTTCGAGCCAAAGGAAGACCCCAATCTCGCCGACGCCATCGCCGGTAAGCTCACGACGTTCGTGGCGCAGCTCGACACCGTCCAGAAAATCGCGCCTGAAGCCAAGACACAAAAAGCGCGTCTTCAGGAAGCGGCCATGGTTCAAAAGATCGTGTTGCAGTCGCAATTGATCGAGCCGCTCAAGTCGCTGCTTGCGACGAAGTTCGACGATGTTGTCTCGAACTACATCATCACAAATAAGGTGATCGAACGGATCGACGATAAGGCGCTGAGTTTCCGCGAACGCGCGAGCCGGTTGGTGGCGTTCTGCGCGGGCGGCGTGCTGACGGAAGGCAAGGCCAAGACGATCGCGCGTGACAGCGTGGTGTCCTATCTGCGGCGCAAGGACTTCGTCAGCGAGTATACGGCCGACGTCGCCGAGCCTGCCGAAAAGGAGCGGGCGATTCGTGAGTTTTACGCGCTGCTCGCCAAGACCGGCTTTGACATGCGCGGTTGATCAACCGACTCTCGTGGTTGACTTCAATTTTTGTTCGTCGAGATCGTAGAACCACAGCAGCGCCGCGCTGAGCAGCGATGCGAAGGCCGGAATGACCGCGACCCCGACATAGATTGCCGATACGGCGGCATCGGGTTGCGCGGTTGCCGCGCCACCGGCCCCCGTGACGAACCCCGCGGCGCTGAGATAGGCGCCGAAGACCAGCGGGCCAAACGCCGCCGCAAGCTTCTCCATGGTCGAGTATATACCGGCATAGGTTCCTTCGCGATTGATGCCGGTGCGTCGCCGATCGTATTCGATTGTGTCGGGTAAGATGGAAAATCCCATCACCAGAATGCCGGCGACGGAGCCGCCAAGCAAAGCGAGGCGGAGCGACGTCACTACGGTGCTTTCACCGGGGCCGGCCAGCAGCCACGATATGGTGACCACGGCGTAGATGATTCCAGCTGCCATATACGATTCGCGCTTACCGTATCGCCGCCCAATCGACGTCCAAACTGGAATCGTGAGGAAGGTCCCGAGCGGAAACGCCACGCCAAAAGCGATCTGCAGCGCTTGCTCGTTCTTGAGTACGTACGCGCCAAAGAAGAGCAACGCCGCGCCTGTGCTGGCTTGCGCCGTCAGCTGCAGCAACTTCACGCCAAGAAAGACGGTAAACGGTTGATTGGCCAGAACCAGGCCCAATTGTTTTGTGAGCGGCAATGCAATCTCTTCGGTGCGTGGATAGGCCGGCGCGCTTCGGGTCGCGAAGAACGCCCACAACATCGCCGCCAGCATGATGGCGCCGGTGATCCATCCGAACAGCGGCCACCCGCGCTCCGGCCCGAAGGTCCCTACCAGGACCGGATTACCGACAAACATCGCAACCGAAGAGGTCGTGAAGAACACAACGCGGATACCCATCAGGCCGGTCCGCTCGTGATAATTCTCGGTCATCTCGGCGGGCATGGCGAGATAGGGGATGTTGAAAATCGTGTAAGCCGTGTTGAACAGAAACAGCAGCACGCCGGCATAAACGATCTTCGCCAAGTCGCTTTCGAACTGCGGAAACGAGAAAATCGCGCCATAGGATAGAAAGCAGGCAAAGGCCCCCCACAGCAGATAGATTCGCCGCCGGCCAAACCTGGACCGGGTACGGTCGCTGATGTGGCCCATGATCGGGTCGGCAAACATGTCATAGATGCGAGATGCGAAGATCAGCACGCCGGCAATCGCCGGAGCGATACCGACCTCGCGCGTCAAAAAGCTCAACATGAATGTGGTCAGCACGCCAATCATGGCGCCGGTGCCATGGGTGCCGGCCGCCCAACCAATTTTGACCGAGAGCGGCAGCCGTTCGCTCACGCGGCCTCGCGTTCGTAAGCGACTGAGACGACGTGGCCAACATGGTCCGGCTTCTCGACACAATCGAGGCAGAAGGCCGCGAGATCCTCGCGCGACAATGTGCGGCCGCCCGGGATATTGCGATCGTGCTCGATTTCGAACGCACCGCGCGCGGGCGTGTTGTAGAGCATAGGCGAACGGACGACGACCGCTTCGACCCCGGACGCCAAAACCATGTGCTCCATCGTTTGCATGTCGCCGTAATACTGGCGCCGCAGATAGAGATAGATCTTTCGCCTGAGGCCGGGACGGGTGAAATCGAGCGCGGCGCCAAACGACGAAATCGCCACCAGGCGACGGATGCCATGTTGGCGCATCCCGACGATGACATGATCGTGGGCGGCGGTATTGAGATTGACGCGCTTATCGAGCAGGTCACGTTTGCCAACCGTGGTGATCACGGCCTCGGCGCCGGCCAATCCTTCAACCACGGACTGGCGGTCGAAGGCATCGCCCTTGCGGCGGGTGACCCGGGCCGGGTCGCCCTTGATTCGCTCTGGCATGCGGGCGATGCCGATCACCTCATGGCCGCGCCTGACCGCCTCCGCGATCAGCCGCTCCCCCGTCATGCCGCCGGCACCCAAGATCGCAATTTTCATCCCGGTCTCCCCAATCATTGATTACCATCGGCGCGTGCTTGGCCAAAGCGATCACTCGTGAGAAAGGACCAACTGATGGACAATATGATTTCGCTGCTGCGACGCCAGCGTGAGGCTTTCAATCGAAAGGACATCGACGCCATGGTCGCGGACCTGTCCGACGACTATGCCTGGTATCGCGTGACGCCGGAGGGTCCAGTCAAGGCCGCGTCGGGCAAGGCCGAAGTGTCCGAACGGATGGCGGCCTTCTTCAAAACCGTGCCTTACCTCGGATCGACGATCGACCGCTCCTTGGTGGTCGGTAACTACATCGTTGCCGAAGAGAAGGACTCGTTCCAAACTCCCGATGGTCCGAAAACCCAGATCACTCTTGGCGTCTATGAAGTCGTCGACGGCAAGTTGAAGCGCGCTTGGGCCTTTCCGGTCAAATCTTAGCAGGAAGGTGCCGGCCATGTTCATCAATGTCTGGTACGTCGCCGAACGCGCCGCGCATCTGAAGGCCGGCGCCCCACTTCAAGTCCGAATGCTCGGCCGCGACTTCGTCCTGTTTCGTGACCGTGACGGTCGCGCCGCATGCCTTGCCAACGTCTGCCCCCATCGTGGCGCCAACCTTGCCGCAGGAAAGTGCCGCGACGACGGAACTGTGGCGTGCCCCTATCACGGCTGGCGGTTCGATCGTGACGGTCATTGCACGCGAATTCCATCAGAAGCGGACCCAACCAAGGTGCCGGTGTCGGCCAAGGTCGATGCCTATCCGACGATTGAGAAGGATGGACTGATCTGGGTGTTTCTGGGCGATCAACCGGATGCCGCGCCGCCACCGTTCGATATTCCCGAGGCGGGCAATTCTGCCTACCGCCAGCTCGATTTCAACGAGGTTTGGAACTGCAGCTATCACCGCGCAGTCGAGATCGATCTCGATTACGCGCATTCCCACTTTGTCCACGGCGCCTGGGGCGAAGAACATCGCGCCCGTCCACCGTACCACGTTGTCGAGGATTGGACCGAGCACGGCTTCGCCAGCCACTTGATCGCCCGCTCACAGCCCAATCGTGGCCTATGGCGCTTCCTGCGCAAGGAAGGCAAGGGCGTGCCGTCGTATCTGAAGTTCAAGCTGCCGGGGTTCTGCCGGCGGGTACAGGTGTTCATCGGCGGCGAGGGTTCGCCGATGCATTTCGTGTTCTACCATTTCGCCACGCCGATCGATGCCGAACACGTGCAGAATCGCTTGTTGTTCTTTCGCGGCTTCTTGAAGCATCGCTTCTTCGACGCAACCAATATCAAGCGCAATCACCGCGCCATCGAGGAGGACCGACGAATCTGCGAGGGGATTTCGCCGAAAGCCGCCGCTCGATCACGCGATTGGGAAATCATGGCCGAGCATGATCATCTCGTCGGCGCCTATCACCGCATTCTCGCCGTCATGCGCGACAAGGGCTGGCAGATCGACATTCAGCGAATGAAAGACGTGGAAGCACAAGGGCTCCATCCATCGATCCCGTCGCCGGCGCGTCGGGCATCGCCGTCCGGATGGGTCCATCCCGAAGCGCCTCGCCTGGCGGCGCGCGGTTCTATCGCGTCGGCGGCAGAGTAAGTGACGCGAACGTGCCGCCGATGAGATGCTGGTGAAGGGCGGATTGGACGTCGAAATCCGGTTCCAGTTGCAGCGCCGCATCAAGCGCCACGGAGAGAGCGGCGCCTGAAGTAAAGGATTGAATCATCGCCGCATCGCCTAGGCTGATTTGGCGAGTGAGAACATGGTGCCCGGGGCGTGCGACAATCGCGGCTTCGGCGACCGTCAGATCGAGTTGAGGGATATCGGCGTTCTCAGGCCGGTTGACGTGCCAGATGCGGTAGATCGGATGCCGCGACGAGATCACGCGCGTCGCGGCGTGAAGCGCGAGATGAAGATCGGGAAGCGTGTCGGGCGGTACACGAGCCAAGTCCTCGGCCGCCAGTACGGCGCCGTCCGACGCAAAGTACGATTCTCCACGCGCCCATTCGAGCCGCGCAATGTCGACAAGGTAGGGCAATTGATTGAGCGGCTCGACCGTTGCGATATAGGCCGGAAGTTCGGCGCCGTAGGTCGAAAGCTGCGGAACGCGCGGGGGGTGCGCGGCAATGAAGCGGCGCGCCAGGGTCGAAAAGAACGCCTCGCCGACAATGCGTCTGACCACCGGGAACGCAACCGCCAATACGTCGACCAAGCCGGACTGTACCGTGTTCCGATAGACCGCGATGCGTCGCCCCTTCGGACCATGTGGAACCGCCACGTGACGCGCGATCACATCGTCATTGCTCAATACGGTCGCGAAGAAATCTTCTTGGATCTTACGCAGCGCGGACATTCTGCCCTCTTGCGTGCGTGAGAATTGCGTTGGCGCGCGCAGCTTCCCCCATCAATGTCGTGAGTGGAGGCAGGTCGAGGTCCCACTCGATCAACGTCGGTCGTGGACCGATCCGTTGGACGGTCCTGCGATAGAGATCCCACACCGGATCGGCGACCAGCTTGCTGTGGGTATCGACCAGAACGCGGGACTCGCCTTCATCTTCAATTGTGTGCCCGGCCAGGTGAATCTCGCCGACCAGAGCGCCATCGACATGGTCCAAGTAATCGGCGGAGTCGCCGCCGTTGTTCTCGGCGCTGACATAAACATTGTTCACATCGAGAAGAAGTCCGCAGCCTGTGCGAGCGCACAAGCGCGCGAGGAATTCCCACTCGGGCATGGTCGACGTCGCAAAGGTCACGTAGGCCGACGGGTTCTCGACAAGAATTTGTCGCCCAAGGAATTGCTGAGCGCGATCGACGTTGCGGGCGACCACATCCAGCGCTTCATCAGTATAGGGCAGCGGCAAGAGATCGTTGAGATACGTGCCGGCGATGACGCTCCATGAGAGGTGCTCAGACACCAAAGCGGGTCGCACGCGATCGAACAGGCTCTTGAGTCGCGCCAGGTGTTGCGCATCGAGGCCGGCATGCGAGCCCAGCGAAAGCCCGACGCCGTGGCAACTGATCGGGTAGTGCGGCGAGATATCATCCAGCATGGCGAGGCGTGGTCCGCCAGGGCTGAGGAAGTTCTCGCTGTGAACTTCCCACCATGCAACGGCCGGCGGTGCGGACGACAGCGCGTCCGCGACGTCCGGCATGTGTAAAGGACGAAGCCCGATCCCCGCGACCGCGGGAATCGGGCTTCCAGATTTCGCGTGTGATGTGGACGGGGCCGACGACGGTGTGGTCACGACAACATCACGGAGAACGGTGGGCGATCAGCCCTTCTTCTCCATGCCGCCTTTGCCTTCGAAAGCCTGGAGCTTGCCGCCCATCTTCACGCAGGAGCCGGCTTCAACCAGCTTCCATTCGTTGCCGTCGTGATCGGCCTTGGCCTGACCCGCGCAAGAATGGCTGCCGTTTGCCGACGCGCAGCCGTTCTCGCCGGCCTTGGCAATGCCGTAGCATTTTTCCTTGCCTTTCTGCGCGCCCATGCCCTGGGCCTGGGACGGAGCGGCTGCGAGAATGACGGCGCCGGCTACGGCTGCCGCCAGAGTCTTAATGGATGAAGTCGACATTTATTGATCTCCTGTGCAACGCCACGCCTGCGGTGGCGCGGTCGGTATTGGGTACGCGCCGTCCGGACCATCCGGCAGCTACGGTGATGTCATGATAGGCGGCGGATCGGCATTGGCGAATCACAGCTGTGTGAAGTCCGCGGCCACCATCACGATTTGACCTCGATACCGAAACTTGCGCCCATCTCTTTCGAATAGAAAGCGAGATGTTCCTTGATGCTGGCAACGTCAGGGATCGGCGTTTCGTAGCTCCAGACTGCATTTTCAGCGCGATTCGCACCCGAAACGAGGGTGAAATAGCTGGCGTCTCCCTTGAACGGGCAGTGGGTCGAATGCGTCGTGCGTTGCATCAAATCCATGCGAGCATCGGCCCGCGGTACATAAAAGACTGGGTTATGCCGCGTCTCGTGCAACGCAACAGCGCGGGCGGTGTCGGCGATGATCGTGCCGTTCCAAGTCACCACCACCCGGCCAGGGTGAATCGACGTGTCGATCCGGTATCCGGACTTTTTCAATTCCTCAATTTTGCGTTTCATCTCTTCGGGCGTCAGCATGGCGCGCTCCTTGCGATTGGAGGCAGCATACCATGCGTCCGGCAGGTGTCCCGGCGAGATTGACCCTGATGGAGCCAACGCTGAATATGGGCGCCAATTCCTCAGGCGGTTTCTCCATGCCCAAGAATCTCCGTGTGGTTTTCTACGTCGCGATCCTGGCAATCGTGACCTACGCCTATTTCAATGACCGGCCGGTACCGCCGGCGGTCAATGTTCGTCTAGAGGCCCCGCCGGCGTCGCCTGCAATTGAAGCGCCCGCGCTACCGGTCGCCGAAGCGCCCAAAGTACCGATGCCTGATTTCGTGGTCGCAGACTCGCGCGCGCTTGATGTGCGGCGCGACGAAATACAAACGGCTTTCGAGCGCGCTCCATTCCGCCTGACGTTCGATTATCAGCCTTACGCCGACGGCCGATCGCGCATGATGGGATTCTCGGCCGATCGCGCAACGCGGCTTGAGCTGATCGGCCCTCCGGAAAAGTTGCACGGCCTCGCACTGACTGCCGACATGACCGAAACCAATCGGCTGGCGCAGTTGCGGAATTTGAATGCCCTTGGCAATGCCGCCAAGTTGACGAATCCAACCTGGGCCGACGCATCGGGATGGATCACGGCCAACGTCGCGCTTGCTTTTCAGAATGGCCGCGCCGAAACCACCATGAACGGCAATCTGCTCAAACTGGCGGCCGTGCCGAACTCGAAATTGATGGTCCTTACGATTACCGGCCCGGCGAATTAACCCGCTACTTCTTTTGGGCGGCTTTTGCCCGGCGTTCGGCTTGAAGTTCCCGGAACGTTGGCTCGAACCATGCCGGGGCGCGATCGAAAGTGCCATCAAGCAAATACAAGTCGATCTGATGAATCTCGACGCTCGCGAACATGCCGGCTTTTGTGAACGGGTCGTCGTAGACGTAGTGGTTCACCTCGTCCCATGTCTCGAACAAATTGATGCCGCACCGGCCGATCGGGTTGCCGTCCTTGTCCTTGAGAACCGTAAGAACGATGTTTCGATTGTCGTCCTTGGCGAACGCGCGATGGGCGGCCTCGTGCTCGTCCCAAAGTTTCTGAAATTTTTCGCGATCCGGGATGTACATCCGACGCACCATGAACATGACGCTCAATCCTTTCGAGTCGCAGGAAGGGCCTGAGAAGCGGCAAATGATCGGCGCCCTTCGATGATTTTCTGATAGAGCGATTCGCCGCCAGCGCCGCTTCCAGCGATGATATTGGCCCGGCTTGCGTCCGTTGCGGAACGCCAGGCAGTCCGATCGCCCGCCGACAGGCGATGGATCGAGAACCCGCGTGCGTCGGCTTCGGACAACAGCCGCGCAGCTTCGGCACGAAAGAAGGTTCGGATTTCGTCGTTGCCCGCAAATGCGTCGCGAACGAGCGTTCTGGTTTCGGTGGGCAATGTTTCGAGCCAAGACTTGTTTGCGATCAAGAGCGCACCGAGGTAGGCGTGCGCAGTCATGGTCAGGTGCGATGCCTGTTGGGCGAGGCCCGTTTGGGCGTAAGCGGTGGTGGTGATGGCGCCGCCGTCGAGCAGGCCGGTTTGCAGCGATGGCACGATTTCGGGAGCAGCCACGAACACCAGATCGGCGCCCACCGCCGCAAAGAACGCCTGGGTCGCCGCATCTGACGATGCGCGCATGCGATAACCGCGCACGTTCTCGGGGCGAAGCAAAGGCTTGCGACCAAACAGGCTGAGTTCTCCAAGATCGATCCAGCGCACGACGGTGAGATTCTTGTCGGCGATCAAGGCTTCGAACTCGGGCAACAGCACGTTGTCGACGACGAAGTCGAATTCTGCGGCCGAGTCGAACAGGAACGGGATCTTGGTGACTTCGAGCTCCGGGATCAGACTGGCGAGTGCGAGCGCCGAAATCGATCCAATGTGCATCCGTCCCCGGCGGAGGCCGGCCAGGACCTGCTCCTCGCTGCCGGCTTCGCCATAGATCAAGAGTTTCGGCGTTACTGCGCCGCCCGAGCGATCAGACAGCGCCTTGGCATAGTCCTTGAAAAAGGCGTCGCTGCTCGATCCTGGCAGCAGAAAACCGCCGATGTTGACTTCCGTAGGCTCGGCAGCCGAGGCGTTGCCGGCGAGAAGGGCCAGCATGAAGGCAACAGCCTTGAACACCGAAAACGTCCGTTAGGCGTCGAGCCATTTGGTGACGGCATCGGCCTTGGCGCGGCGGCCCTCAGCCGTCTTTTCGCTGGGCAGAGTCGCCTTGGTGCCTTTTTGCGCCACCTTGAACACCTCATCTATCCCAGCCACCAGCGAATCATCCTCGCTGGCCATGCCGAACAGCGGTTGGGTCATCAGCGGAATCCGCTCGCCGTCCTGGTGGCGGAACGCGGCGCGATATCCTTTGTGATAAGTGGTCAACGCCTTGATGACTTCGGTGACGATCACTTGCAGAGCTTCGGGCGAGGGCATGGTCGCTTCACCGCGCCGAAACTCGGGCACCCGCCGGTAATATGGGAAATGCAGCACTTGGTCGCGGACAAAGTTCCACGCCCAGACCAAATGCGTTCCGAACGCATCCGGTTTCATTTCTGGCGCGTAGTTCGCAAGCACGTCCTTCTTGTCTTCGGCTGAGAACATGCCGATGCCATCGAACACGACCTTGCGGACACGTGAAGGATGGCGAATGGCCAGTTCGCAGGCGATGTGCGCGCCGGTATGGCTGCCGTAGACGTCGACCTTGTCGAGCTTGAGGGCGTCGAGCACGCGGGCAACGCTGTCGCCGTAATAGTCCATGTCCGGCGCGTCCAAGGCCGGCGGTGCGGAATCGCCGTTGCCAAGGGTATCGGGCGCAAAGACACGCCGCGTTCTCGCGAACTCGGTCATGATCGGCACCAGATTAATGGCCGACGAGGGTGACGCATGGATCATGTACAGAGGCAACGGTCCGCCGGGCTTGGATTCACCGGCAACACGATAGTGGACGAGCCCTTCCTTGATCCGGACGAAACCACGATCGATGTCCATTTTGATCCCCCGTTGGCTGTGGTGCAGTGATGCGCACGATATCGATCGCGCAGCAACCCGCATTGCAACAAATGTTACACTCGGTGAGTTGACCCCGCGAGTCTCAATGTAGAGAAACGCGACCATGCAGCAACCGGCAACTCCCGCCGCGTCGGCTCAGGCACGGCTGCCCACGCCGACCGACAACACCTCTCTGAAAAAGCGTTACGCCGATTTCGACACTCTAACGGCGGCGCTGGACTATGCCGCCCAGGGCACAACCGGGTTCAACTTTTATTCGGGTCGTGGGGTGCTTGAGCTCGTTCTGTCCTTTCGCGACCTCAGGGATGGCGCCATCAGCCATGCTCTCAAGCTTTCCGGATCCGGGCTCAAAGCCGGCGACCGCGTTGCCCTGCTGGCCGCGACCTCGCCCGAGTTTCTGACGCTTTTTTTTGCCTGCCAGTACGCCGGTATTATCCCGGTACCAATGCCATTGCCGACGGCGTTCGGGCGGCGCGAAGGCTATGTCGAACAGATCCGAAATCAGCTGATCTCGGCGACACCACGGATGATCTTTGCCCCAGCCGACTTCGTTCCTCTTGTCAGCGACGCGGCCGCCGGAAGTTCGGCGACGGCGACCGGATTTGCCGATGCCTCGGCGCTGCCGGAGGGGCGGGGCCGGCTTGCGCCCGGTGGGCCGAACGATCTCTCTTATATTCAGTACAGCTCGGGCTCGACCCGATTTCCGACTGGCGTGATGGTGACCCATGCGGCGTTGCTTGCGAATTGTCGCGGCATGAATCTCGCGGTCACCAACGCGGCCGGCGAGCGCGCCACGTCGTGGCTCCCGTTCTTCCACGACATGGGCCTGGTTGGCTTTATGTTGGCGGTGCTCGCTAGTCAGACGTCAACGGACTATATCGCAACCGAAGATTTCGCCCGCCGACCGCTGAACTGGTTGAAGCTGATTAGCGACAATCGCGGGACGATGTCGTTCTCGCCGTCGTTCGGTTACGAACTCTGCGCCCGGCGTGTTCAAACCAAGTCAGATGGTGCATTGGCGCTCGACTTGTCGAGCTGGCGCATCGCCGGCATCGGCGGCGAGATGATCAAACCGCAGGTCATGAAGCTTTTCGCTAACGCGTTCGCGCCGTATGGGTTCGATGCCAAGGCCTTAAATGGATCGTATGGCCTCGCCGAGTGCACGCTCGGCGTCAGCTTTTCGAGACCGAGCACGGGTCTCAAGCTCGATCACATCGCCAAGGACGGCCTCGCGCGACATCGTGCGGAACCCGTCGCGGCGGAGTCCGGCGAGGGGCGCACGTTTGTCGCCTGTGGCGTGATCATCAAAGATCATCGTGTCGAAATCCGCGACGACGAAGGCGCGGTGATGGGCGAGCGCGGCGTCGGCCGCGTTTACGTGCGTGGTCCCAGCGTGATGACAGGTTACTACAACGATCCGGCCGCATCGGACGCCTGCTTGAACGACGGGTGGCTGGACACCGGCGATCTCGGCTATTGGCTGGGGGAAGACATCGTCATCGTCGGCCGCGCCAAGGACATGATGATCGTCAATGGCCGGAACGTCTGGCCGCAAGATATCGAATGGGTTGTCGAACATATGGACAACATGCGTTCGGGGGATTCGGCGGCCATCACCCTGGTCGGCGCCGATGGTCAGGATCGCCCAACGATCCTCGTGCAGTGCCGCCCACTTGGCGCGGCCGAGCGCGCAGCGTTGATCGCCAACGTCAAATCCAAAGTCGGCGAAGCTGTCGGCATTGACTGCGATATTGTGTTGGTTCCGCCGCGCAGCCTGCCCAAGACGTCGTCGGGCAAACTCGCCCGCGGCAAGGCCAAGTCCATGTACGAGCGTGGCGAGCTGGCCGCGCTCGATTCCGGCTTGGCATGACGACTGGCACGCCCTATGTCGCCGTCACGGGTGCGACCGGACTCATTGGCCGGCATCTCTTACGAGCGCTGACAGAGGCCGGTGCCAAGGTAAAAGCCTTCGCCCGTCGCCCTGCGAACGATGAGTCCGTCGATTGGATCACTGGCTCGCTTACCGACGGCAGCGGACTCGCCAAACTGGTCGACGGCGTTGATGCGGTGGTTCACCTCGCCGGCGCGATTAAAGCGCTCAGGCGCGACGATTATTTCCAAGCCAACCTCGCGGGCACGCGGGCGCTTGCGGATGCAATCGTGACCTCGGCGCCGGCGGCCAAGTTGATTCATGTTTCGTCGCTCGCGGCGCGCGAGCCTGGATTGTCGGACTATGCCGCCAGCAAACGGGCGGCCGAACAACTGCTTCGCGGCTATCATGATCGGATCGCCATGACGGTGTTGCGACCCCCCGCGGTCTACGGACCTGGCGACCTCGAGACCTTGCGGATGTTCAAGATGGCTGCGGCGGGGTGGGTGCTGGTTCCGGGGGTACGCGGCGCCCGGCTGTCCCTGGTCCATGTTGCCGATGCCGTTGCGGCTATCATGGCGGCTTTGGCGGCTCCGGCTTTGGGTCCTGAACCGATCGAATTCGATGACGGCGCTTCGGGAGGGCACGACTGGCCGGCGATCGGTGCCGCGGCCATGGATGCCGTCCGGGTCG
>VGEM01000050.1 GCA_016869315.1 Alphaproteobacteria bacterium
TCACCCGCCTTGCCCGTCTCGGAATTTCCATCGCCGCGCGTCCGCGGCCGGACAATCAATCTGTCTTCGAGCCTGAGGTCGACGTATTCGATGTCGCGCTCGAGAATGCCGTGGTCGCGCTCAAGCGCGGCCAATCGATCGAGGGCGGTCGACAATCCATCGTCGGGCAGCCGCACGGCGACACCCTCCTCGACTGAATCGAAGTGGATGTTCCAGCGCCGCTCACCGATCATCACATACGCTCGCGCGCGCACGGCCAGCTGCGGCAGTCGGCTCATTGCCGACAAAAGCTCGGCAGCCTTCGCCGGCGCCCCGGCACCGACAATCAAAGGCAAATTCTCGTACTGACCAGCAACGGTCGTAATGCTATTACCGTCGCGATCGACCAGAACGTAGGTGCCGCCGTTCTGCCACAGGGCGAAAGGCGTGCGCTCGTCGAGCGCGACATGGATCGTGTCTGGCAGCTTTCGTTCGACCCGGGCTCGGGCGACCCATGGCAACGACTCGATCGCGTCCTGGGCGAACTTGAGATCGATGCTGAGGATCGGCGCGCCACGCTCGACATCGATTGCCGCGAGAATGTCCTCGGCATTGGTTCGGTCACGACCGGCGACCGTCAAGTTTTCAAGCCTGAGGCCGGCAGACGCCGTCACATCCAAAACGTCATTGAAATCCGGGAGCGGCGGGAGCTGGCTTAATAGGCGCGGCGCAAAGCGATGAGCCGCGACGCCCGTTCCTGCGGCAATCAGAAGCACCAGCGCTATTCTGGTCAGGCGTCGCATTGCGCGTGCTCCACCATCCAGCCAATCAATTGATTGAACGGCATGCCGACATGGGCGGCTTGCTCGGGAACCAGCGATGTCGGTGTCAAACCAGGCTGGGTGTTGACTTCGAGCATGAAAAAGTCGGTGCCGTCGTACATCAAATCGGCGCGCGACACGCCGCGACAGCCAAGCACGCGATGCGCTCGCATCGACAGCTCCATTGCCTGGCCGTAGGCATCGTCCGCAATGGGGGCCGGAATGACGTGCACCGAGCCGCCGGCGGCATATTTCGCCTCGTAATCGTAAAAAGCGCGATGCGTCTTGATCTCGGTGACCGCGAGTGGCCGGTCGCCAAGAACCGCCACCGTGACTTCACGCCCGGCGATGAAGCGTTCCACCAGCAATGGAGCATCGGCGGGCAAACCGAGGTCATCGAGCGGTGGGCAATTGTCGCCCGGGCGAACGATCTTGACGCCGACGCTCGACCCTTCGTTGACCGGCTTTATCACATAGGGCCGTGGCATCACGTCCTCGCGCTCGATCCGGGCGCGCGGCGCGACGACTTCCTCGGGGACGCGAATGCCGACCGAGGAGAACAATTTCTTCGCCATCGGCTTGTCCATGGCAATCGCCGACGCCATCCGGCCCGAATGCGTGTAGGGAATGCCCATCAGATCGAGCAGGCCTTGAATGCAGCCGTCTTCGCCGAAGCGGCCATGCAGCGCATTGAAGGCAACGTCGGGGGCAAACGCCTTGAGCTGGGAGACAAGTCTCGCGACATCGCGATCGACATCAATCATGCTCACGTCGTACCCAAGTTCGCTGAGCGCCTTGGTCGCCGCGTGGCCTGACACCAACGATACATCGCGCTCTTTCGACGGACCGCCCGCCAGCACGGCAACTTTCTTGACCGGCTTCATGACGTGCCTACCGCGACAAGGGCGCGTGGATCATCGCGTCGGAGCCCGATGCGCCGAATTTCCCAGGACAACAGGATGCCGCTCGTCATCTTGACGCGTCGGCGAACCTCTTCGCCCAAGTCCTCGATCTCGCTCGCCGTCGCAGCGCCCGTGTTGATCAGAAAATTGCAGTGCTTGTCCGAAACCATCGCGCCACCGCGAGTCAATCCGCGGCAGCCGGCGCGATCAATCAGCTCCCAGGCTTTGGCTTCGGCGGGATTGGCGAACGTCGACCCACCGGTGCGGACCTGAACCGGCTGACTGGCCTCGCGCTCGGCGCGAATTTCGCGAATCCGCGCCATGATGGCGTCGGGGTCGCCTTTGGCACCGCGCAGCTCGGCACCGATGAAGACCCATGATTCGGGAACCGAGCAGTGCCGGTAGCTGAACCCAAGATCGACCGCCGCGAGCTTGCGGATCTCGCCGCGATCGTCGATGGCGGTAGCCGACGCGCAAATATTTTGCATCTCGCGGCCGTAGGCTCCCGCATTCATGCGGAGCGCTCCGCCAATGGTGCCGGGAATTCCAGTGAGAAACTCCAGGCCCGCGATTGCCTGGTCGCGCGCGGCAAGCGCCACCGTCGCGTCTACCGCCGCGGCGCCGCACCGCAAACCGTGTCCATCCGGCTCGATCGATGAGAAAGCCTTGCCGAGCTTAATGACGACGCCAGGCACGCCGCCGTCGCGAATGAGCAGATTCGAGCCGAGACCGATAACGGTGACCGGGACATCCGAAGGCCGCGCCTTCAAGAAGGCGGCAAGGTCTTGGACGTCTGCGGGCGCAAACAGTATTTCAGCCGGCCCGCCAACCCGGAACCAAGTCAATTTTCCGAGATCAACCATCGCCTCATAGGTGCCGCGCACCTGAGGCAATCGATCGATCAAACTGTCGGGTGGACGCGCGGCCGCCATCATGCGTCGGTCCCCGTCTTTCGAGGCACGCCGTTCTTGTTCTTCCGGATCGCCGCCAACTCTTGCGGCAAAGCGGCGGCCCAGGCCGTGATGTTGCCGGCGCCAAGACACACGACGAAATCTCCAGGCCGGGCGATGTCGTCGATCACCGCAGCGAGGTGCTTGGGCGACAGCAGTGCCGTGACGTTGGGATGACCGTGAGTGTGCAAGCCGTTGATCAGCGAATCGCGACTGATCCCTGGAATCGGCGCTTCACCGGCCGGATAAACTTCGGCCACGACGACGTGATCGGCATCGTTAAAGCACGTGCAAAACTCTTTGAATAAGCTCTGCAGGCGCGAGTATCGATGCGGCTGAACGACCGCGACGACGCGGCCGGTAGACGCCGTTCGCGCGGCCTTCAACACGGCCGCGATCTCGACCGGATGATGGCCATAGTCGTCGATGACCGTAACGCCTTCGACCTCGCCAACCTTGGTGAAGCGTCGCTTGACGCCCTTAAATCGCGCGAGGCCTTCTCGAATAATGTCGTCGGCTATACCCATTTCGGCCGACACGGACACAGCCGCCAGCGCATTCAAGACGTTGTGATGACCGAACATCGCAAGCTTGAGTTCTTTGATGGTCCGGTCGCCGCCCGTGATGCGATCGGAAATTGCCGCATCAAACCTGACGCCCGTGCCGTCGAGCACGACGTTGAGGCCTCGCACCATCGCCGCCGGACTGAGCCCATACGTCAGGAGCTTGCGGTCCTGAAGCTGTGGCAGCAGCGACTGCACTTCAGGGTGGTCGATGCACAGGGTCGCAAAGCCGTAAAAGGGAATCGCCTCGACGAAGGCGCGGAAGCCAGCCTTGACCTTGGTGAAATCACCCCAGAAGTCGAGATGTTCGGGATCGATGTTCGTGACAACCGCGATTGTCGCCGGCAAACGGTTGAACGAGCCATCCGACTCGTCGGCCTCGACCACCATCCAATCGCCCGATCCGAGACGCGCGTTGGTTCCGTAGGCATTGATGATGCCGCCGTTGATGACCGTGGGATCGAGTTCAGCGGTTTCGAGGATGCTTGCAATCAAAGAGGTCGTGGTTGTCTTGCCATGCGTTCCGCCGACCGCGATCGACCACTTTAGCCTCATCAGTTCGGCCAGCATCTCGGCGCGACGAACGACGGGCAACATCGCCTTGCGCGCCGCCATGACCTCTGGATTTTCTGTCTTGACCGCCGTCGAGGTCACGATCACCCGGGCGTCGCCCAAATTCTCGGCGCGATGGCCAATCTCGACCTTGACCCCAAGCCCACGCAACCGGTCGACATTGGCGTTTTGCGCGATGTCGCTACCCTGCACCTGATAGCCGAGGTTGTGCATGACCTCGGCGATGCCGCTCATGCCAATCCCGCCGATGCCGACGAAATGAATCACACCAATATCTAAAGGCATCGTCTGCATCAGGCGGTTCCTCGTTTGACCGGATCGATTGGTCCAAGCAATGGCATGCCGCTTGTACGTGACGTTTCCGTGCCGCCCACGGCGACGGCCGCGCCATTTTCGCCGCGGGCCAGCCCGGTCACGACGCTGGCCAAGCGCCGGGCGGCATCGGGAATGCTGAAGCCGAGCGCTGCCGCAGCTAGATCGGAAAGGTCTTGGGGCGATTCGACGGCCGCCAAGAGGCGTGCCGCGAGCGCCTCAGCGGTGCAATCGTCATGCGCCATCAGCCAGGCGCCACCCGCGGCGACAAGCGCATTGGCATTGGCGGTTTGGTGGTCATCGGCAGCATACTTGTAAGGAACCAGAATTGAAGGGCGGCCCGAGACGGCAAGCTCGGACACCGAAGACGCGCCCGATCGCGTGATGACGAGGTGCGCCTTGGCCAGAAGCTCGGGCACGTTGGCGAAGAAGTGACGAAGTTCGACATGTGACCCGGTGCCGCCATATGCTGCGAGCGTACGGTCGATGTCCTCGGGGCGGCATTGCTGATTGATTTCGAGCCGGGCGCGAACGCCCTCCGGCAACAACGCGATTGCCGCCGGCACGACATCGCTGAAAATGCGCGCACCCTGGCTGCCGCCAAGCACGACGAGCCGGAACGGATTCTCTGCCGACGGCGGCACGTACGGCGTTCCCCGAACCGCCGCCACGGCCGGACGCACGGGCATTCCGGTTCTGACGACCCGTGCGCCGCCCGGGGCCGGCTTGGCTAATTCGAAGGACGTGCATAATCGATCGACGCGGCCGGCCAGGAGCCGGTTTGCGCGACCGAGGATGGCATTCTGTTCGTGTATGACGGTGCGAATGCCGAGCAGCCCGGCGGCAATCACCGGCGGCGCAGCCGCATAACCGCCAAATCCGACCACGACCGAAGGTTTCAGTCTTCGCAGCAAGATCACCGACTGGATGACACCGATGCCGAGCATGAACGCGCCTTCGATCGCACCAGCGGCGCCGCCGCCTCTCACTGCCGCGGCATGAATCTGGTGGGTTTCGATCAGACCCAAGGTTCCGCCGAATGCCGAACCGCGGCGATCGGTGATCAGCGCAAGGCGCGCGCCTTGAGCGAGGAGTTCCTGGGCCAACGCTTCGGCCGGGAATACGTGACCGCCGGTACCGCCGGCCGCGAGAATGATGAAAGGCGCTTCGGTCGTGGGCATCTTCATATCAAGCGCCCCTCGAGATCGCGCCGACGCCTGGTCAACGCCAGAATCATGCCCATGCCCACACCCAGCGCGACGAGTGACGAGCCGCCGTACGAGACGAACGGCAGGGTCATGCCTTTGGTCGGCATCATGCGGAGACTCGATGCCATGTTGATCACGGCCTGCAATCCAAACTGAACGGCAAGACCGCCGACGGCGAGCAAGATGAATAGGTTCTCTTCACGCATGGCCTTGACCAGCGCACGAATGACTAGGAATGCGAACAGCGCCACCATGGCGATGCAGAGAATGACGCCAAACTCCTCGCCGGCGACGGCGAAGATAAAATCGGTGTGCGCGTCGGGGAGCGCTTCCTTGACGCGCCCCTCGCCCGGACCTCGGCCGAACCATCCGCCCTGCTCGAAAGCCCGCATCGACTGTGTGATCTGATAATTGTCGCCGCTCGACGGATCGAGGAAGCGGTCGACCCGGCTCGCGACGTGGGAAAACGCAAAGTAGGCGCCGACCAATGCGGAAAGGCCCGCCAGCGCAAACAGAATCACCCAGAAGATCGGCAAGCCGGCGACGAAGAATTGCGCACACCAGACGGCCGTGACGACGAGCGTCATGCCGACATCGGGCTGACTGAGGAGCATGACGACAACCGCCAGCAACAGTCCGACGGCAATAGCATTGCCGGGAAAGTCATCGCGCAGCCGATGTTCGGCGAACATCCAGGCCGCGACCACGGCGAAAAACGGCTTGATGAACTCCGAGGGCTGCAGCGAGACGCCGGCAAAAGTGATCCATCGGCGCGCGCCCTTTACCTCGAGGCCAAGCGCCAGCGTTGCCAGCATCAAGATCAATGCGCACACGAAGCCGATCACGGCAAGGCGGCGGATCTGGACCGGCGGCAACAGCGATATGGCAAGCATCACTACAACGGCAATCGGAAGAAACATCATCTGGCGTCTGACGAAGTGGAAGGTGTCGGCGCCAATTCGCTCGGCGGCTGGAGGGCCCGCGGCGAAGTTCAACAACACGCCAATCGAAATCAGCAGAGCGACGGCAACCAGAATCCACTTGTCGACCGTCCACCACCAGCGGCCGACGAGACTGACGTCCGTGCGCGTGATCGAAGTGTTCATAATCGGCTCTCCGGCCACAGATCGAACACTTCGGCGCGGAAGCGATCCCCGCGCTCCTCGAAATTCTTGAACATGTCGAAGGAGGCGCATGCCGGCGACAACAACACGACCGCGCCTTCCTTCTTCGATTTGAAGGCCGCCTTGCCGGCATCTCCGATGGCAGTCTCAAGATCGTCGTAGAGATCGAATTTGACCTTGCCTTCAAGCGTGTCGGCGAACTGATCGGCAGCTTCGCCGATCAAATAGGCGTGGCGAATTCGCGGGAAGTGGGGTGCGAGCGAAGCAATGCCGCCATCTTTGGCGCGACCTCCGGCGATCCAATGTATATTGTCGTAGCAGGCGAGCGCTTTCTCGGTGGCGTCGGCGTTTGTCGCTTTGCTGTCGTTGATGAACCGCACGCCTTTGACCGTCGCCACCAATTCCTGCCGGTGCGCAAGGCCCGCGAACGAACTCAGCGCCGCAGCAATTGCCGGCCCGTGCATGCCAAGAACGCGCGCCACAGCCGTCGCCGCGGCGGCGTTCTGCCAGTTGTGGCGCCCAGGCAGGCGAGCCAAAGCGGCAAGCTCGACGACGGGGCGCGGCCGCCCTTCAGTGGCGTCCATCAACACGCCGTTCTCGGCATAGACTCCGCCGGGCACCGCGCACTCGACCGATACCGGGATGACGTGATGACTCCCGGTGCCCTTTAACCGCTCGACGATAGCCCGACAGTGCGGATCGTCGACGCCGATGACCGCCGCCGCCGGAAAACGCGGCCGGTCGAAGACGTGCATTTTGGCGGCGATATAGCCGTCCATGGTGCCGTGTCGGTCGATATGGTCGGGCGTGAGATTGAGGAGCACGGCGACATCGCAAGACAGATGCGGCGTTAATTCGAGTTGGTAGGACGACAACTCGATCACGTAGGTACCGAATGGTCCGACGGGATCCAGGTCGAGAGCCGGGGTGCCGAGATTGCCCCCCACGGCAACGCGCCGACCCGAGGACTTGAGAACATGGGCCGTCAGTGCCGTAGTCGTAGACTTGCCGTTCGTTCCCGTGATTCCGACAAAACTTGCTGCGGGCTCCGCTTGCGCCAGCAGGTCGACATCGCAAACCAGCGGGATGTCCATTGCCCGCGCCCGGACGGCGAGTGGATGCGGCTTCGGAAAGGTGTGAGGAACACCAGGGCTCCAAACCAAGCAGCCGACCCGGTCAAGGGAATCGCTCTTGGCGTCGAACAGGCGCAGTTTCTGCTCGCTCGCCCGCGCGCGCGCATCGGGCGCGTCATCCCAGACGCTGACGTCGGCACCGGCAGCACGCAGGGCAGTCGCGGCGGACAAACCGGACTTGCCCAGTCCGACCACGACGGCTCGCTCTCCGGCGAAAATCAGCGCGGGGACCATGCCTACCTCAGCTTCAAAGTGCTGAGTCCGGCAATAGCCAGAATCATGGCGATAATCCAAAACCGGACGACAATGGTAGATTCGGCCCAGCCCTTCTCCTCGTAGTGATGATGCAGAGGCGCCATGCGGAACACCCGCTTGCCGGTCAACTTGAACGACACGACCTGAACGATGACCGATACGGTCTCGAGCACGAATAGCCCGCCGACGATGGCGAGCACGATCTCATGCTTGGTGACGACAGCAACCGAACCGAGAGCGCCGCCCATGGCGAGCGAACCGGTGTCGCCCATAAAGACCATGGCCGGGGGCGCATTGAACCAAAGAAAGCCGAGCCCCGCGCCAATCATGGCAGCGCAAAAGATCGCGAGTTCGCCCGCGCCCGCGACGTAATGGACCTGCAGGTAACCGGAGAAGACAGTGTTGCCGATCAGATAAGAGATCAGCGCGAACACACTGGCGGCGATGATGACCGGGACAATGGCCAAGCCATCGAGACCGTCGGTTAGATTGACCGCGTTCGACGCCCCGACCATGACAAAGGCCACAAACGGAAAGTAAAGGAGGCCGAGGTTGATCAACGTATCCTTGAGAAACGGCACCGCGAGAGATTGCGACAATTCCGGTGCGCTGACCCGGCTCACGACGATTGCCGCGGTCACGGCTATGGCGACTTCGGCAATGAGTTTGATGCGCCCACGCATCCCACCCGAAGACCGTTTCGTGACCTTGAGGTAGTCGTCGACGAAACCGATCAATCCATAGCTGAGCGTCACGCCGAGCGCCGTCCAGACATATCGATTCGTCAGGTCAGCCCACAACAGCGTCGCGAAGACGATTCCCAGCAGAATCATCATACCACCCATGGTCGGCGTGCCTTGCTTGGTGATGAGGTGACTCTGTGGGCCATCGCTCCGGATCGGCTGGCCCTTGCCCTGCTTGACCTTGAGCCACCGGATGATGGCCGGCCCGAAAATGAAGGCGACCAGGAGCGCGGTGATAACGGCACCACCGGCGCGAAACGTTTGATAGCGGAACAGATTGAGTGCCGCGAACTGGTCCGAAAATTGAGAGAGGTAAAGCAGCATACTGGCCTCGCCCTCAATGCCCGTTCGACGCGCGCGCAGCAGTCGCACCGCCGAGCGCACGCAACGCCTCGACGATCGGTTTCATGTTGCTGCCATGCGAGCCTTTGATGGCGATGACATCCCCTGCCCTAACCGACTGCGTTACGAGCGGTGACAGCGCCAACGAGTCCTTGGCATGTCCACCGCGCATCGCACGGGGCAGCGCGGCGTGGAGATGTTCCATCATTGCGCCGGCGGTATAGACCGCGTCAAACTTGAGTTCGCTCAGCCGCGATGCCAAACCGGCATGCAGACTCGCGGACTCGCGCCCCAACTCAAGCATGTCGCCGAGAACAATGATCAATCGTGAAGGTGATGCGCGCGGCACGCCGGCCATCGCCTCGGCCAGAGCGCGGATCGACGCGGGGCTTGCGTTATAGGACTCGTCGATCACCGCGAGCGATCCGCCTGCAACCTGAACAATGTGCCGGTCGCCGCGCCCCGGTGTCGGCACGATCCGCGCCAACGCGGTCAGGAATTTCGGAAGATCAGCGTCGATCGCGCGCGCCGCGGCAATGGCTGCGAGGCTATTGAAGGCGACATGGCGTCCCGCGATTCCAAGATCATAGCGGACGCGAGCGCCCTCGATTTCGGCGACAACCTGCGTTCCTGCCACGCTGAGGGCCGCATCGACCAGCCGAATGTTGGCGTCATCGTGCGTGCCGAACGTGACGACCTGCCTCGCCCCACATTCACCGGCGACCCGTCGCAACGTATCGATCTCGGCATTGTCGGCTGGAAGCACGACCGTCCCCGATGGTCCGAGACCCGCCGCGATGGACGCTTTCTCAGCGGCGATGTCGGCGACCGACGCGAAAAATTCGAGATGCGCGGGCTCAACTGCCGTCACAATCGCGGCATCGGGCCGCGCCAGCCTCGACAACGGCGCGATCTCACCGGCATGGTTCATGCCGATTTCGATCACGGCGAAGCGGGCATCCCGCGGCATTCGAGCCAACGTCAGCGGCACGCCCCAATGATTGTTGAGATTGCCGATCGTCGCATGCGTGGCGCCCTGATCTGCCAACGCCACATGCAGCATGTCCTTGGTCCCGGTTTTCCCGACACTGCCGGTGACGGCGACGACACGGGCCGCCGTTCGCGCGCGGGCGGCGCGCGCGAGATCGTTGAGTCCGATAAACGTGTCCTTAACCAGGATCAGTTTATGGTGGAGACTGGCGGGGATATTCGCGGCGATCTGATGAACAAGGGCGCCCGCGGCGCCGGCCTCGAGGGCCTTGACGACAAAACCGTGCCCGTCGAACGCGGGCCCCTTCAAAGCAACGAACAGATCGCCGCTCACAATCGTTCGCGAATCGATCGAGATACCGGTCGCCAGCCATGATGCCTCGGTCTTGGCGCCGCACGCCTTCGCAATTTCGGACGCCGTCCACAGCGCACTCATGATGCGCCCCCGGCGAGATGACGACGCGCGACTTCGACGTCGTTGAATGGCAGCACACGCTGGCCGACGATTTGGCCTTGTTCATGGCCTTTACCGGCAATCAGAAGGACGTCGCCACGTTTCAATCGGTCGACGCAGTCTTGATCGCGGCGTCGCGGTCGCCGATCTCGTTGGCCGCCGGACAGCCCTTGAGAATTTCCGCGCGAATCGCGCCGGCGTCTTCGGTGCGCGGGTTGTCGTCAGTGACGATCACGTCGTCGGCCAACACCCGTGCACGCTCGCCCATTATCGGGCGCTTGCCGCGATCGCGATCACCGCCGCAGCCGAACACCACGCGCAGCGCCCCCGTGACGTGCGGGCGCAGCGCCGTCAATACGGTCTCAATGGCGTCCGGCGTATGGGCATAGTCGACGAAAACCGGCGCACCCGATCGGTGCGTGCCGGCGAGCTGCATGCGGCCTGGGACGCCTTGGAGTTTCTCAAGCGCCGCGACCGCGTCGTGAGATTGAGCGCCCGTCGCGAGCACCGCACCCAACGCGCACATCGCGTTGCTGATCTGAAAGCGCCCGACCAACGGCAGTGTGATTCTGTGCGCGACCTTATTGACGGCGAGCCCGACTTTCTGATGGTCAGCGCCGGGCGCGCTGTCGATCAAGCGAATGGCCGATGCACCGATGCCGTAGTCGATCACTCGAATGCCGCGCCCGCGGCAGATCGCATCCAATTGCCGAAATTCGTGGCTGTCGGCATTGAGAACGGCTGTTCCACCCGCCGGAAGCAACTCGGCAAAGAGCCGCGTTTTGGCGTTGCGGTAGGCCTCCATGGTGCCGTGATAGTCGAGGTGATCGCGCGTCAGATTGGTGAATGCCGCGACCGCGAGCGCGACACCGTCGGCGCGGAATTGATCGAGGCCATGGCTCGATATCTCCATGGCAAGGTGCGACACACCGCCCTCGGCCATGCCACGCAGGATCTCATGCAGCACGACTGGATCGGGCGTCGTCAGACTGCCGTCGCGCCGCAGCGAACCGCCCCAGGCACCAAGCGTCCCGACATATCCCGAAGTGTGCCCGAGCATCGCCCAAAGTTGCTGGGTGAAGTGGGCCACCGAGGTCTTGCCGTTGGTTCCCGTCACGGCCATGGCGGTCGCCGGCTGGCGGCCGTGAAACGACGCCGCCATGCGGGCAAATTTCTTGCGCGGTTCGGCGTCGGTGATCATCGGTACGTTCGATCCCGGCGCGAGCGGTGTGCCTTCAGGCGCTAGGATCGCAGCGGCGCCTTTGGCGAGTGCATCGGGAATGAACGCGCGGCCATCCGACTTCGTGCCGGGAAACGCGGCGAACAGGAACCCAGGGCGCACGGCGCGCGAGTCAGCCGTCAGACCGGAAATCTCGACGTCTGGGCCGCGATCGGTAGTGGCGTGCAACGAGCCCATCAACTCACTCAACCTCACCCGTGCCTCCGGCCGCATCGGCAATCGCACTCATCGCGTCCGCGGTTGTCTCGGCCGCGATCGCGACGCCCGGCGCCGAATCATCGGTTGCCCTAGGCGCTTCATCGGCCTCGCGCGACGCATACTCGTTTCTTGGCGCACGACGCCCGACCGAGCGCGACGCCAGGATTCCTGCGAGCGGCTCGAACGTATCGTCGTGACCGATCGGAAATACGCCCAACATGGGCGAAATCTTGGCAATAATGGCGCCGGCGGTCGGCGCCGCGTTCCAGCCCGCTGTCGCAAATCCGTATGTCTCCTTGATGGCGCGCGGCTCATCCAGCACAACCAGCACGACATAGCGCGGTGCGGTGATCGGAAATGCGGCAACGAACGATGTGCGGCGCGAGTTCTCGGCGTAACCACCGCGCCGCGTAACTTTTTCGGCCGAGCCGGTTTTGCCGCCGACGAGGTACCCGGCGACATCAGCCTGTTTGCCCGAACCTTCGATCACGATCATGCGCATCAAAGCGCGAATCGCATCCGATGTGCGCTTCGAGATCACGGGTCTTGCGGCCACCTCATCGCCGGTATCGCGACGAACGATCGTCGGAGCATGGAGCGTGCCGCCATTCACCAACGCACTGACCGCCGACGCGACGTGAACCGGCGTGACTGAAATGCCGTGGCCATAGGCAATGGTGATGGTGTTGATTTCGCGCCACGTGCGCGGGTATTGCGGCGTGCCGACTTCGGGCAATTCGAGCGCAAGCGGAGTCAGCAGCCCAATCTTACGCAGGAACGCTTTCTGCGCCTCGGTGCCGGCTTGCAGCGCGATCTTGGCGGCGCCGATATTCGACGAGTGGATCAGCACGTCGGGCACATCCATCCATCGATTCTGGGCGTGGAAATCTTGAATGGTGAACCGGCCAATCTTGATCGGCTCGGTCGCGTCGTAGCGGCTCGCCAGTGTCGCAGTGCCGCTGTCGAGCGCCATGGCTGCGGTGAAGAGCTTGAAGGTTGAGCCCATCTCATAGAGCCCGAGCGTGACGCCGTTGAAGCGCGCCGCTTCCGACGCCGTGCCGATGTCTTTCGGATCGAAGTCCGGCAAAGACACCATTGCCACGAGTTCGCCGGTGTTCGCGTCCATCACCACCGCATTGCCGGCAACCGCGGAAAACCGGGTGATGCCCGCCGCGAGAGCCTCGCGCACGGCATGCTGCACGCGCACATCGAGCGACAGCGCAAGCGGCGCCTGATCGCGCCGCAGAATCTCGTCAAAGGCCTTCTCGGCGCCGGCATTGCCATGGTTATCGGGATCTGTGACGCCGGCGACATGCGCAAACAACGATCCGTGGGGATAGACCCGCCGGGACGACTCGACGAAGTCGACACCAGGGATGCCAAGGGCATTGATCGACGCCTGTTCATTGGGCGTCAGATGACGCCGCAAATAGACGAACCGCTGACCGGACGACAACTTGCGCAAAACTTCATCGCGCTTCAGTTCCGGCATGGTCGCGATCAATTTCTTGGTCGCGTTCTTAGGGTCGATCACTTTCTGGGCGTCGGCGAACAGATCGACCGTCGGCAGATTGGTGGCGATCAGGACGCCGTTTCGGTCGACGATATCGGCACGACGCTGCGAGACGGCCGCGGTCGTCGTGGTGCCGCGCGCCACGACCAGAGATGGATCGCCGCCGACAACCATCAGCTCAACCAAGCGCGCGCCGATCAATCCGAATGCGAGCGCGAACAGGCTGGCCGTCACAATCAACCGCATGCGACCAATCTCAACGGCGCGCACGGCGATGCCGTCGAGGCGAATCTTGGATGGTCCCATCGACTTCAATTCGTCGCCCGGATAAAGGAACGCGCCCCGGGCCTTGGGTGCAACGGTGGCGATCATTCAGCCACCTCGTTTGCCGGGCGCGACACGCGCAGAAAGGCTGGACCGTCCCACACCGGCTCTAGGAATCGCTTGATGCGTGCGAGCGAGAAGCGATCGGCCTTGCCCTGCGCCATATCTGCAACGGGAGTCACGGCCTCTTCCGGCATCGCCGCGGCGGGCGCGTCGGCGACAGGCGTAATTTCGGTGCGAAGCGGAAGCCGATCGATCGTCGTTACCGTCTTCGGCGACGGCGCGACAAATCCGAGGTGCTGCTCGCTCAATCGGCGCAATCGGCCGGGATCGTTCAAATAAGCCCACTCGGCCTCGAGCACGCGAATGGTCTCGCGATCGCGCGCCACCTCACGCTGCTTGGCCTCGAGCTCTCCTTCAAGCGCTTGCACCTGGTACTTGACGACAAAAATGCCGACACCGGCGAGCACCGTGAGCACCGTCCACATCACGGCGGCGAACCTCATGCCGACCTCCGCTTGACGGAGGCCAGCGCCGGTGCCGCGGTCCGCTCGGCGACGCGCAGCCGGGCCGAGCGCGCGCGCGCGTTGCGCCGGATCTCGGCATCATCTGGCACAGCCGGACGACGCGAGATGGCTTGAAACGTCGGCTGGCGCGGCGTCAACGTTGGCGCCTCGGGCAGATGCCGCGACGGCCGACCAACCTGACCCGATCTACCGCGCATAAACGTTTTGACGATGCGATCTTCGAGCGAGTGAAACGCTACGACGGCCAACTTGCCGCCCGGTTTGAGAACAACCTCGGCGGCACGCAGACCACGGTCGAGTTCGCCAAGCTCATCGTTGATGTAAATGCGAAGCGCCTGAAATGTCCGCGTGGCCGGATCGATGCCGTCATTGGCGCGCGGAATCTCCGCCCGGATCACGTCGGCGAGATGCAGCGTGCGCGAGAGCGGCCGATTCTTGCGAGCCTCGACAATGGCACGCGCGATCCGGCGCGCATGGCGCTCTTCGCCGAAGGAGAGAATGATGTCGGCCAGTTCCTTTTCCGGCAGCGTGTTGACAACGTCCGCGGCGCTCCGGCCCTCGCGTTCCATCCGCATGTCCAACGGGCCGTCGCGGAGGAACGAGAATCCGCGGGCGCGATCGTCGATCTGCATGGAGCTGACGCCGATGTCGAGCACGACGCCGTCGACCTGCCGCACGCCTTCAGCGGCGAGCAGCTGGACCATGTCACCGAAGCGACCGGCCACCAGCTTAAGGCGGCCCTCGAATCGATCGGCCAGCGCGCGACCGCGCGCGAGCGCGTCGGGGTCGCGATCAATCGCCCACACGACACAATTCGCGGACATGAGGATCGCCTCGGAATATCCGCCGGCGCCAAAGGTGCCGTCGACATAGATGCCGTCATCGCGCGGCGCGAGCGCCGACAGAACGGCATCGAGCAAGACCGGAACATGCGGAATTTCAGCGGCGTCTGCGGAGCGAACCTGAGGCGACGCCGTCATGTCTGTCCGCCCCCATCACCTTGACTGGGCTGCTTTCGTTTCGCGACGAGGCGGAGGCGCATTTGCGTGCGCGCCGCCTGCAAGGCCTCGGGCTGCCAGATCTGAAAGCGATGCCCGACTCCGACGAACGCGGCGTGGCTCGAAAGATTCGCGTGCTGAATAAACTCGTCCTTGAGGACAATGCGGCCGTCGCCGTCGAACGTCGCGCCGTAGATCTCGCCAAACAGCGACAGACTCTCGTCGTCCTCTTCGGCGGTCGGGTGCAGTTGGTCCTTGATGGAATTGGCAAGCGAATCGATTCGATCGAAGCCGCAACCGTTGACGTAGGCCTCGAACGGCGACGGATACAGCGCGACGTCATTCCGGCCGGCGGCCTGAACGACCGTGCGAAATGACGCAGGAACGGACACACGCCCCTTCGCGTCGATCTGGTGAATCCAGGTCCCGATGAACTTTGTCACCGTAGGACCCCCCTCAAAAATGCCCCTCGCCCAACCGTTTCAGGCTCTTAGGCCTGATCCAGCCGAACGGTATGGTATCTCATGGGAATTTATGGGTGTCAACGGAGTCGAATCAGGGTTGGCACTCTAATAGTTTGGGATAAAAGCGTTTTTTCGATTCTACTCACAGGCATTGGAGTCAGGTCGAAAATGACATAACTCAGGGTTGAATGGGTTCTCAAATGTTGCTTTTTTGCAACAATTTTGGTGTCCTGTGGATAATACATATAACTGATTGGTATTGCAATATAAATACCAGATGGCCTGTAAGCCGGGTTCTGTCCACGGCTTGCGCCGATGGATAGCCATTCCTCTGGGACGCCTGTTACCAGGCGCCTCGCGCGACCGACCCGGACGGCAATGTGGAAACGCATTCTTCGGCACGGTGACCCGCCCGAACGGCCGTCCCTATTTGGTCTTGCTCCGAGTGGGGTTTGCCCTGCCACGGACATTACTGCCCGCGCGGTGCGCTCTTACCGCACCATTTCACCCTTACCGGCCGCCAAAGCGACAGGCGGTATGTTTTCTGTGGCACTGTCCCTGAGGTCGCCCCCGCCGGACGTTATCCGGCACTCTGTTTCCATGGAGCCCGGACTTTCCTCCATCGACTGCGGCGAACCACAGCCGACAGCGGCTATCCGGCCATCTGGCCAGGGCACCATGGTCCCGCGCCGGTATGGGGTCAAGCGGCAGCGGATGTCAGGGCTGCGATGGCAGAAATCAGGCCGGCGGTTTCTGGATCAAGCGCGCCGTCAATGCGCGCCGGCCGGAAGCGGCGCTGGAAAGCAGCGACCCCATCTTCAAGTCCATGATCGACGGACAGCACGTCAGCGCCCAGTTCTGGGGACTGCGGCGACGCGTAACCGATGACGGATAAGAGCTTTGCCGCTGCCAATGGGGCCAGCGTCACCGCGGGCGCCACGCCCATGGGCCATATCGCATAACCGGCTGAAGCAAGGCGAGCCCACGGAAATCGCTCGCCCGGATCCATCTTTCGCCCCGGCGCCACGTCCGAATGGCCGACAACATCGCGCGGCGCAATCGTGTGGCGCGACCTGATATCGGCAATCAGTGCGATCAGCGCGTCGACCTGCCCGTCGGGAAAATCGCGATAACCGAATTCGTGGCCTGGATTGACCAGTTCGATTCCGATCGACGCACTGTT
>VGEM01000051.1 GCA_016869315.1 Alphaproteobacteria bacterium
CGATAACGTTGCTGAACTACGATGGCGCAACCAGCCCGCCATCATGACCAAGCCGGAAAAATCTAACCTCCGGCGCTCCAAAGTTGGGTCTCGGAGCAATTGCGACGGACTCGACACAATCAAACGGAGGAAGTTACGGGGCTCAGGTCAAACGCTCGAATCGGCCCACCAAATTCCAAAATCCTCACAGTTCTCTTGCGCGGATCGCTCCGGTCAAGCCTCTTACGGGCGATGGGTAACCGACAACCCCCTGACCGGCCTTGGGTTTTATCCGATTTCACATAGCGATGCCGCGATCAGAAATCCCGCCGGTAACCGACGCTTCCTGCTGCCGACACTTCTAAATATGGTACCATCGCAACTTACGGACGTCTTTGGGTGAGGGAGCCGCCATGATTACGCTGAAGGTCAACGGTCAGGAGCGCAGCGTTAACGCTGATCCGGATACGCCAATTCTATGGGTGCTGCGCGACGAACTCGGCTTGGTCGGCACCAAGTTCGGCTGCGGCCTCGCGCAATGCGGCTCGTGCACCGTGCACATGAACGGCAAGACGATCCGCTCGTGCTCGACACCGATCGCCTCCGCCGCCGGCGCCGAGATCACGACGATCGAGGGTTTGGCGAACGCCGATGGAACGCTGCACCCGGTGCAGCAGGCTTGGATCGATCTCGATGTTGCCCAGTGCGGCTACTGCCAGGCCGGCCAGATGATGAGCGCGGCCGCCCTGCTCAGAGACAATCCGAAGCCGACCGATGCTGACATCGACCAGGCCATGTTCGGCAATCTCTGTCGGTGCGGTACCTACACACGCATTCGCGCGGCGATCCACGCCGCCGCGAGCAAGTTGGCCTAAGGGGAGGGCGCGACATGAACAAGATCGTCACCGCTGCCGCACAGGCCGATGCCTATTTTGCCGAGTTGATCCGCGAGTTCGAAACGGCGCCCCTGTCGCGCCGCTCGCTCGATCGGCGCTCGCTGTTCAAGCTCGGCGGCGGAGCCGCGGGGTTGGTGCTGGCGTTCTCGCTGGTTCGCGGCCGCGAGGCCGAGGCGGCGGTTCCCGCGGCCGGCGATCCTGCGCTCAACGCCTACATTCGCATTGCGCCCGACGGCAAGATTCAGATTCTCGCCAAGAACCCTGAAGTTGGTCAGGGGGTAAAAACCTCGCTGCCGATGATCGTTGCCGACGAGCTGGATGCCGCTTGGAGCGATGTCCACATCGAGATGGCGCCGGTCAATTCGGCGCTCTACGGCCGGCAGATCGCCGGCGGTTCGACCTCGATTCCGATGAGCTGGGACATCTTGCGCCAGGCCGGCGCGGCCGGGCGTGCCATGCTGATCAAAGCCGCCGCGAAGGAGTGGAAGGTTCCGGAAAGCGAGCTGACCACCGCCGATAGCCATGTCATCCATGCCGCTTCCAATCGCGAGATTGGCTACGGCGCCTTGGCGTCGAAAGCGGCCCAGGTTCCGGTACCCGATCCGGCGACGTTGAAGCTCAAGACCCCCGATCAATGGAAGATCATCGGCACCAGCGTCACCGGTGTCGACAATCATGCGCTGGTCACCGGCAAACCGTTGTTCGGCATCGATCAGAAAATTGACGGCATGCTGTACGCGACCTACGAAAAGTGCCCGGCAGTCGGCGGCAAGGTGGTCTCGGCCAATCTGGATGAAATCAAGAAGATGCCGGGCGTGACAGATGCCTTCGTGCTCGAAGGCAATGGCGTCGTCACCGACCTGATGCCGGGTGTCGCCATTGTTGCCAACAGCACCTGGGCCGCGCTGCGCGCGAAGTCGGCGCTGCAAGTCACCTGGGATGAAACCAGTGCTTCGAAGGACAGCTGGAGCGCGCTGACCAAGCAGGCTCTCGACCTGTCGGGCAAGCCCGGCAAAGACGTCGTGCACAAAGCGGGCGACGTCGATGCTGCCCTTGCCGGTGCCGCCAAGACAGTCGAGGCGTTCTACAGCTATCCGTTCGTCTCGCATGCCAACATGGAGCCGCAGAACTGTACGGCCTGGGTGCAGGGCGATAAGGCCGAAGTGTGGGCGCCGACCCAGACCCCCGAGCGCGGCCAGCAAGCCGTCGCGAAAGTGCTGGGCCTGCCGAACGAGGCGGTGACGTTGCATATGGTGCGCGGCGGCGGCGGTTTCGGCCGGCGTCTCACCAATGACTTCGCCTGCGAAGCCGCGGCGATCTCGCAGCGCACCGGCACACCGATCAAGCTGACCTGGACCCGCGAAGACGACATGCGGCACGACTTCTACCGTGCCGGAGGTTTCCATTGGCTGAAGGCGGGTCTCGACGCCAATGGCAAGTTGGTGGCCTGGCGTCATCACAACATCGGTTTCAGCGCCGATGGCAAGGCGCCGGTCATCGGCAGCGGCATTCCGCCGAGCGAGTTCCCGTTGCCGATGGTGGCCAATGGCGAATTGAGCCAGACGCTGCTGCCGCTGATGACGCCCTGCGGCGCCTGGCGCGCGCCCAAGTCGAACGTGGTCGCCTTCGTTGTGCAAGGCTTCATCCACGAGCTCGCCACGGCCGCTGGCCGGGATCATCTTGAGTTTCTGCTCGAAGTGATGGGCGAGCCCAAGCATTTGCCGCCCGGCAACATGCAGGCGATGCACACCGGCCGCGCTGCCGGCGTGATCAAGCTCGCGGCCGAAAAAGCCGGCTGGGGCCGTCAGCTGCCGAAGGGCCATGGCCTTGGGATCGCGTTCTACTTCAGCCATGCCGGCCACTTCGCCGAGGTGGCGGAAGTGAGTGTCGAGGCCGACAAGACGGTCAACATCCACAAGGTGTGGGTGGCGGCTGATATCGGCCCGATCATCAACCCGTCCAGCACCATCAACCAGATCGAAGGCTCGATCATCGACGGCATCTCGACCATGCACCTCGAACTCGGCATCGAAGACGGCCGCATTCGCGAAGGCAACTTCCACGAATATCCGCTGCTTCGGATCGGACAGTCGCCCAAGATCGAAGTTCACTTCGCCAAGACCGATTACCCGCCGACCGGCGCTGGCGAGCCGGCGTTCCCGCCCTTGGCGCCCGCAGTCGCCAATGCCGTGTTCGCCGCGTCGGGCCGCCGGATCCGTTCGCTGCCCATGATGAAAGACGGCGCGTTCGTCTGACCCCTGCGGATATTTACCGGACCCTCACCCCAGCCCTCTCCCCTTCGGGGAGAGGGTGCCGGGCAGAGCGCGGCAACGGGGGGTTAGGTCGTTTATCCGCAGGCATGCATGTTCCGTCCGCTTCTTTTCATTGCCAGTCTTTTCATTGCCAGCCTTTGCGCATTCGCCGCCGACGCCGTCACCTTGCGTGTTGCGCGGAATGAATTGCCTGCGACGCTGGGCAACCCTTACGCGGCGGCCGGTCAGCCGGGGTTTGGCGTCTGGTCGGCGATCTTCGACGGCCTGACCCAAATCGACATCCAGGGCAACGTTGTGCCGTCGCTGGCGCAATCATGGTCTCTGGTTAACCCGACGACCTGGCGCTTTCAGCTCCGCCCCGGGGTGCTTTTTCACAACGGACGCCCGCTCGCGGCTCGCGACGTGGTTGCCATGATCGAATATCTCCAGTCGCCGCGCGGGAAGCGCTGGTATCTGGCGACCGAAGCGGCCGGAATCGCCTCGGCGCGCGCGGTGTCGGACGGTGAAGTTGAGATTGTCACGGCAAAGCCCGATGCGATTCTCTTGAAACGGCTGGCTGCGCTGATGATCGTCGACTCCGATCTTTGGGCGGCCGACGAAGACAAGTTCGCGCTGATGCCGGTCGGCACCGGCGCGTGGCGCGTGATCGACTGGGGCCGCGCCCGCGGTCGCGCCGAGTTCGCGGCTTTCGGGCAGGGTTGGCGCAAGGCGAGCCAGATCACCCGTCTCGAAATCGTGCCGCTGCCGGAAACCACGACGCGCCTTGCGGCCTTGAAGTCGGGTCAGGTCGACATCGCCGAAGGAATGTCGCCCGAGGACATGGACGACCTCGAAGGATTGCCGCTAATTCGCGCCACCGTACGCAGCACGCAAGTGATGGCGATTGCCCTTCCCAACGTCGACCGGCCCAATTCCGTCCTTCAGGACAAGCGTGTCCGCCAGGCCCTCAACTACGGCGTCAACCGCGCCGCGATCGCCCGCGAGATTCTGCGCGATCGTTCGCGCATCGCCGCGGTTGGCTGCAGCGATGTGAGCTTTGGATGCGACCCCAACCTCGCGCCTTATCCATACGATCCCGAGCGCGCCAAGGCGTTGCTGGCCGAGGCTGGATATCCAAACGGTTTTGCGATCACGGCCGACGTAGTGACGGGGTTCGGCGAGTCCGATCAGCTGATCTATCAACAGGTCGCCGCAGATTTGACCAAGATCGGGGTCAGGCTGACGGTTCGCGCGGTGCCGTATCCGACATGGCTGCAGCGCTATCTCCAGAATCAATGGGGCGATGCGGACGCCTTCTCGCTGGCGTGGGACTCTAGCGCATACGCCGACGCCATTCGCGCGCTCAAGTATTACTCATGCGAGAAGAGCAATCCGTTTTTTTGCGCGCCCGAGCTGATGCCGGCGCTTGAGGCCAGCGATCAGATCATGGATGTGGAGCAGCGCCGGCAGGCGCTCTACAACATCAATCTCACGGTCAAAGACCTGGCGCCGTCGCTGTGGCTGGTGGAACAGCCGTTTCATTATGCGTATACCGATGCGATCGAAACGTTCAAAACCAGGCCCTACGGCGTGCTCTATGAGCAAATCACATTCATGCCGGGCGCGCGCTAGCGGGATGCCATGAGTTCAACGAACCAAACCTGGGATGCGATCATTGTCGGCGGCGGAACCTGCGGTTTGACGGCGGCGACATTTGCCGCGCGCCGCGGCGCCAAGGTGCTCGTGCTTGAGGCGGCCGACGAGCTCGGAGGCACGTTGTTGGTCGGCCACGGCCAAGTCAGTGCCGCTGGAACCAAGCTCCAGGCTCAGAAGGGGATCCACGACACGCCCGAGATGCACTGGGAGGAAGTGCTCCGCATCAGCAAGGGCACGGTCGATCATGACCTCGCTCGGATGGCGGTGTTCAATGCCGCCGCGACCTTCGACTGGCTGGTCGACCATGGCTACGATGTGCTGCCGTTTTGTCCGGTCGCGTCCTACTACCACGAGCCTTATCGCGCGCCGCGCTACTACTGGGGCAAGGATTGGGGCCGATCGATCGCCAAGGTGCTGGTGGCGGAAGTTGATAAGGAACAAGCTGCCGGCCGGATAGCAGTGAAGACATCGATGCCGGTGACCGGGTTACTCCAGCAACCCGATGGCGCCGTGACCGGTGTCACCGCTGGAACCGATCGCCGATTTGTTGGCAAGTCGGTATTGTTGTCGGCCGGCGGTTATGCCGGCAGCCCCGATATGTTTCGCGAAGTTACAGGCATCCCGCTGTTCGCCAAGATGGCTTACCGTCACAACGTCGGCGTCGGCTACCGCCTCGGCGTCGCCGCGGGCGGATACCTGCGCGGCCGCGAGAAATATCTCTGCAATTTCGGGTTCATCCTCGAGAGCGATGCGTTTCCGAGCCCCTTCACAGGCCGCTGCAATACCTACCCAGAGGATCGGCCGATCGCCGAGATTTACGTCAACAGCCGCGGACAGCGTTTTATTCGCGAAGACGAGCCAAGCGTCGATATGCGAGAGCATGCATTGATGAAGCAGCCGGACCTTCGCTACTGGATCGTGTTCGATCAGGCGATGTTTGACCAGTTTCCGCCCATGGTGGTCGATTGGACCAAGGAGCAGATGATCGCGGCTTTCGCCAATCACAAGATGTTCTATCGCGCCAACTCGGTCGAAGAGCTTGCGGCAAGGACCGGTATCGATGCGAAGGGCTTGGCGGCGACGATCTCCGCCTACAATCGGTCCCAGGCCGGCGGCTGCGATGTCCTTGGGCGCACGCACATGCCGCGCCCGATTGCCAGCGCGCCGTACTATGCGATTCGTAACCAGGGCTGCTCGGTGACGTCGACGGTGGGGCTTGCGGTCGATGCCAATCTTCGCGTCGTTCGCCGCGATGGACGGCCGATCCCAGGGCTCTACGCCGCGGGCGAAATTCTCGGCGCCGGACAGTTGCAGGGCGATTCGTTTGTCGGGGGGATGATGGCCATGCCGGCGCTGACCTTCGGCAAGCTCCTGGGTGAACGGTTGTTGGCTTTTTAGGACGCAGCAATCCGCTGTGGAGCACCCAGCGATGGCATGCTAAACGGCCGTGATCGAAAGCAATTCTCGAACTGCCGCCGTGCAGAATCGTTCATGACCGCTGACGACCCAAAGAAAATCATGGAATTCGTGGAGCAGGCGCTACGGTCGCGTTCGCCCGCCATGAGCGAGGATGCGGTGCGACGTACCGCCGGCGCGGTGTTGTCGTTACTCGAGAAAGAGATCGAGTTCGGCGACCGGTTGGCCAATCTCGCCAAGCTGATCGATCAGGCCCGCGCCGATATTGCCGCGCTCAAGCCGGAACAAGTCAAAGCCGAGTTTTTGCCCAAAGCCACCGATGAACTCGATGCCGTCGTCCAGACCACGGCCAAGGCCACCAACCAGATCATGGACGCGGCCGAAGTGATCTCCAATGTCGCGGGTCAATTGACGGGCGATCTTGAAGAGAAATTGATGGCCGCCGTCACGAATATCTACGAGGCCTGTTCGTTCCAGGACATCACCGGGCAGCGCATCGCCAAGGCGGTGACGACGCTGAAAGTGATCGAGAATCGGATCGACGAAATGGTGGCCTCGCTCAATGGCGAGGTGGTCGAGGCGATCGATGACGAACTGCCGGTCGGCTGGGTCACCGGCCAATCGGCTCAGAACGACATCGATGCCATGTTTGCTTCGCCGGCGGCAAACGACACTATGCTGCATGGCCCCGCGACGCCGGGGCAAGGCGGGCAGACACAGGCCGACATCGACGCTCTGTTCGGCAAGCCGTAACGACGTCAGGAATATCCGCGCAGCCAATACCAGACGGCACCGACCATCTCGTGCAGCGCCACATACGAGTCTCTCAACGCTGCGGCGTTCGGGTAGATGATTGAGGGGCGCCACAGAATTGCGGCGCGACTCATCGTCGGTGCGGGAACGACGGCAAGACCTTGGGCCTCGAAGACACCGACTGATCTTGCCATGTGATAGGCTTCGGTAACGAGAATGATCTTGCTGATGCCCTCGGCCTTCAACATGGATACGCTGAACGAGGCATTTTCGGCCGTGGTCTCCGATCGATCCTCGATCCATCGAACCGGTACGGCGAAATCGGCCTCCAGCGTTTTCTTCATCGCCGTGGCGATGGCGCCGATCGTCCACGGCGTTCGACCGCCGGTGACAAGAAGTGGCAGGCCGGTGTCGCGATGCAGCTTGGCGGCATAGCGGACGCGAACCAACGAAGCGGCGTCAACGGATTCGCCGCCGTATTCGACCGCGCCCGGCTCGGCGCCAGCGGACAGCACGACAATTGCCCCAGAGCCGGCGGGGTCGATCGGCCCGTCCAGGAGTGGTACTTCGACCAACCGCATCAACAACGAACTGACGAGCCCGGTTGACAGCAGATACATTAAGCAGACGCCGGCCCAGGACAATTTCCTACCGGCGCCGGGCCGGCGGATGCTCCAGAGCAGCCCCGCCACGATGACCAGCATGGGCAGTGCCGGCGGCATGATAAGCGTGCGCACAAGGTCATACATTGATTACGCTCGGATTACGCTCGGGTCCCGCGCCGGGAACTGGGCTAGACTTCAGACGGTGTGACGAGGATTGTCCGACTATTCACGGACGGGTCAACAGGCAGCGCATGTTCGACGCGATTCCCCTGCCACTGTTCCTGCTGCTCGACCTTCTGGTCGTGGTGCCGGCTTTCGCCCATGTGCTTCTGACCAAGGATAACGAGGGGCCGGCTTTCGCCTGGATTGCGCTGATTTTGCTGTCGCCCTTTGTCGGCGTCGGGCTCTACGTCGTCTTCGGCATCAATCGGGTCGAGCGCCGGGCCCGGAAACTGCGGCGCCCGGGGCCGCGCTTCACGCCAGTCCTGGCGGCGCGGCCATCGGATACCGCGCTCGATGACGCCGACCGTCCGCTCGCGACCGCGACGAGTTCGGTGCAGAACTTGCCTCTATTGCCCGGTCACCAAATCGACCCGCTGCTCGACGGGGACGAAGCCTACCCCGCCATGCTGGCGGCCATCGCCGGAGCGACCCAGAGCATCGCGATGTCGGTTTACATTTTCGACCATGACAAAGCGGGCGTGATGTTTACCGACGCCTTGGCGGCCGCGCGCGATCGCGGCGTGGCCGTGCATGTCTTGATCGACGACATGGGGCTTCGTTACAGCCCAGCGGCAATCGACACGCTGCTCAGGCAACGCGGGCTCAAGACTGCGCGTTTTCTGCCGACCCGGATGCGGCTGATCCGGTTCGTCAATCTGCGCAATCACCGCAAAATGCTCATTGTCGACGGCAGCGAGGCGTTCATCGGTGGCATGAATATCCGCCATGGTCACATGATCAAGGACGCGCCGCGTTACCCCGTGAAAGACATCCATTTCAGGGTGCGGGGACCGATCATCGACCAGATGAACGATTTGTTCGCCGAGGATTGGGGATTTGCAGCCGGAGAGGACATCGATCTGCCATCGTGGAAAAGTCACGAGACCAAGCCCGGGACGGCGAATGCGCGACTGGTTCCCGATGGACCTGACCACGATTTCGAACGCCTGCATTGGGTGATCCTTTGCGCACTCGGTGCGGCACGGTCCAAGGTCAGGGTGATGACGCCCTATTTTCTGCCAAACCAGATTCTGGCCGCGGCTTTAATGTCGGCGGCGCTTCGCGGCGTCGACGTCGAGGTGATGGTTCCGTCGCAAACCAATATACCCTTCATTGGCTGGGCAATGGCCGCCGGCTTCCAGAATCTGCTCGAGCATCGGGTCAAGATTTTCCTCACGCCGCCGCCATTCGATCACGGCAAACTCATGACGGTCGATGATCGCTGGGGGCTGATCGGATCAACCAATTGGGACCCGCGCAGTCTTCGGCTCAACTTTGAAGCCAATCTTGAGTGTTTCGATCCTGCCTTTGTCGGAAAGCTGGATGCAATTTTCGAGCATCGCAAGGCGATCGCCCGCATGGTCGACCTCGCGGCGGTCCGGCGTGCACCGCTCGGGGTCAGACTCAGAAATAATTTCATGCGCCTATTTAGTCCGTACCTATGATCCGCCGACTTGCCCTGACCCGCCCCATCGCCGAGGTCGATGCCGTCAAAACACTTGGCAAACCGAGCATGACGGCTTTGAGCGCGCGAATCAGGCTTGTGACATGGAATATGTCCAAGGCACGGCGGTCGAGTTTTCTTGCCGATGTCGCCCAATTGGCCGGTGGAACCGATCTCATATTGCTCCAGGAAGCGGTGTTGCATGGCGATCGCGCGCATGACTTCCACGACACAAGCGGTTTCGAGTGGATGATGGGTCAAAGTTTCCGCCATCGTTCCAAGGCTATTACGACGGGCGTCAAGACCGGCTCCCGCGCGCCCAGTTCATGGTATGCGCTGGTGCGCTCCGAAGATCGCGAACCGGTCGTGCGCGCTCATAAGTCGGTGCTGGCAACGCGTTATCAGGTGGGCAGGGGCGGTGCGTCGCTCCTTGTCCTCAACGTTCACGCCATTAATTTCGTCGGCGCCCGCAAGTATGGGCGGCAAGTCGCGCAAGCGGTCGAACTGATTCGGACCCATCCCGGGCCGCTGATCCTGGCCGGCGATTTCAACACCTGGAGCCCCCAGCGGCGTCGCATCCTGACGCAAGCCGTCGATCGGATGGGCCTGACGCGCGTTCCGGTCGCCGCCCGCAAGCTGGTTCACTTCAATCAAGTGCTCGATCACGTCTTCTACCGTGGTCTCGAACTCGTTGCGGCCAGGCCCCTGCTTGACATCAAGGGCTCAGACCACGTGCCATTGTGGGCGGAGTTCAAGGTCGTTTGACGGTGCGCATGATCGCGGCATCGCCCTGGACCGCGGTCACGGCGAAGCCCATATCTCTCGCGAGATTCAACATTCGGGCATTTGCGGTGAGGACATCGCCCCAGACTTCGGCGATACCGCGGCGGCGAGCTTCGTCGAGCGCGAGAGTCAAGAGCGCGGTGCCGAGGCCGAGCCCTTTTCTGTCCGAGCGTACGGTGATCGCGTATTCGGCCCGCATCCCGTCGGGACCGGCATGAAGGCGTACGACGCCCCAGATGTCGCCGGACACGGTCGACGGCGCGGCAACGAACGCCATGTCGCGATCGTAATCGATCTGGGTCAGCCGCGCCGCGAGCGGGTGGTCAAGTTGTCGTAATGGAAGGAAGAAGCGAAAGCGCACGTCCTCGGGAGCCAAACCCGCAATAAATTGGCGAAGCGCAGGTTCGTCTTCAGGTCGGATCGGGCGGGCGGTTAAGTGTTCGCCGGTTGGCAGGTTCAGGGGGCGCGTAAGGTGTGCCGGATAGGGCGCGATGACGAGTAGCGTGGGACGGGCGCGCGAAACGTGGATCCGCGCATCGACCGCGATGATCCCAGTGTCATCCGCGAACAGCGGATTTATATCGACGTCGGTAATTCCGGGGTGGTCGATCGCCAACGCCGAAAGGGTGACGATAGCCGCTGCGATGGGGGCAATGTCGGCCGCCGGTCGATCTCGATAGCCTTTGAGCAGGCGCCAAAATTTGGTTGATTCGATCATGCTGCGCGCCAGGTTGAGGTTGAGCGGCGGCAGCCCGAGCGCTTTGTCGCCAATGACCTCGACCGCCGTTCCGCCATGGCCAAAGGCGATGACCGGACCGAAGGTCGGATCGATCGTCATGCCAAGGAAAAGTTCGAGCGCTTTCGGTCGCGCCACCATTTCCTCCACCAAGAAGCCGGTGACGCTGACATCGGGCCGCACCTTGGCGATTCGGCCGAGCATAGCTTCCGCACTGATCTCAACCGCGGCTGGCGTATCGAGATTGAGTACGACGCCGCCGACCTCGCTCTTATGTACGATGCCCGGCGAAACAATCTTGAGGGCGACCCGGCCCCCGATGGCTGCGGCGGCCTGTGCTGCGGCCGCAGGAGAAGGTGCGAGCTGGCTGCGGTTGATCGGAATTCCGTACGCGGCCGCGATACTTTTCGCCTGAAGGCCATTGAGCCATCCGCTGTGGGCGGCGACGACTTCGGCGACGCGCTCACGCTCCAACTGATGGGGCCCGTCGGCCAGCGGTGGAGTCTCCAGGAGTTCAAGGCGCCGTCGCCGAAACAGTTCAAGCCGGCCAAGGGCGCGCACGGCTTCCTCGGGGGTCGTAAAGCTTGCGAGTTTCGCTTTGGCGAACTTGGCGCGAGCCGCCTTGACGGAAGTCTCCCCGACCCATGCGGCGACCACCGGCTTCCCGGCCCTGTCAGATGCCTCGATGGTGGCCTGCGCCGCAGTCGAAGGCTCTCTTGATCTGCTCACGGGGCTCGATGGGGTCGACATCATTCAAGCCGGCGACATCAAGTCCGGGAACGCCTCGTCACAGGCGTTGTCAAAGTATCTCGGTTGGCACGGGATCCCCTCGCGGATCAAGACCATCGCCGACAAAGGCGCCCCGACGGCGAAGCTCTTGCTCACCGAGGCCAAGGCGGCGGGCGCATCGTTTCTGGTGATGGGGGCTTACACCCACAGTCCGTTGCGCGAGCTCATTCTCGGCGGTGTGACACAACACATGATCGGGCACGCCGATCTGCCGATTATCATGGCCCACTAAACGACAGCAGGATCTCCAGCTTAGGCATCGAGGAAGTTTCGCAACAATTGCGACACTTCGGCGGTCTTGGCATCCAGGAAACCGTGCGTCCATCCGGGCAGGTCGTGAACCCGGCCATGACGCAGCCAATCCTTCGCCCGAGGTGTGTACTGCCAGAGGTCGTCCTCCGGATTGAGAATGAGTATGGGGTGTTCGGTCTTCCTGAGCGCGAATGAGATGTCGTAATTGAAGGCGGCGCGGTGGCCCCATGGTGACCAGTCGGGATTAAAACGACCTTGGAGATAAATGTTCATGGCGCGATGATCGCTTGGTTCCATGCGCCAGAAATTCCTGCGGAAGTTTTCCCAGCCCGGCGAGATCTGTGCCACCCGCTCCGCGATCGGCTTCGGTGTGTACTGGCGCTTGAACTGCTCGGTTTCGTCTTTGGTGAATGCGGTTGCCGAAATCATTACGATCTTCCGCACCACGCTCGGTGCCTGGCTCGCCATTTCAACCGAAGTCAGCGAGCCGGTGTGGTAACCCATGACGTCGACAATGCCGAGGCCAAGCCGGGCAATAAATTCAAGCATGGTGGTGGCATAATCCTGAATTTCAGGCGGCGAGTCGGGCGGATCGGACATGCCGAAACCCGGCGTGTCCGGCGCGACGACGTACCGGTCGCGGGCCATGTCCTCAATCAGGTTCTCGAAAACATAGCTCGACAATGGACTCGGATGGAGCAGCAAGAGCGGGCTCCTTACGCCGTGGCTGCCTGCGACTCGGTAATGAATCTGGCCATAACGACCTTCAGCGTAAGCGCGCTTGATTTTGGATGTGGGCATCCCTGAACTCCTCGTTTGAGTTCGAGTTTAACCCGCTTCGCGTGCCGCCGCCGTCACAAAAAGCAGGCCTCGTGTTTCCCGAGAATTTGCGCAATCATCCGACAGAAAGAGCGGGAGTTGTCCGATGAGCGACACCAAGCGGCCGAATGGCGAGGGCTATATGGCAGGTCCTGCCGACGTTGACCGCGCTTTTGTGCGAATCAAGGAAGGCCTGGTCCACTACCGGCATGCGGGCAGCGGCGGAAGCATGCTGCCGCTCTATATGGTCCATGCCGGTCCGGGCTCGTCCGCGGGCCTGGCGCCGATGATTCTCGAACTCGGCAAGACGCGTCGCGTGATCGCCCCCGATACGCTCGGCAATGGGGATTCGGCTGCGCCCGCCATCGCCAATCCCAATCTCGACTATTATGCCGAGAGCGTCGTCCGAGTGATGGATGCCCTCAAACTCGATAAAGTCGATTACTTCGGCACCCATACCGGCGCGCACATCGGTGTCGAACTCCTGCTGACGCGCCCAGACCGTGTCCGCCGCGTCATTTTCGACGGCGTGGGCATGTTCCCGGACGATCTCAAGAAACAGATGCTTGAGAACTACGCTCCCGAAATCAAACCGCAGGCTTTCGGCGAGCACCTGGTGTGGGCATGGAACTTCGTGCGCGACCAGTCACTGCACTTTCCGTACTTCCTGCGCACGCCGCAGTACAAGCTGAACAATCCTGTTCCGCTGCCAGAATTGACCCATCGTTCGGTGGTCGAGGTGATCAAGGCGCTGACCACCTACCACAACGGCTATCGCGCCGTGTTTCGCCATGACACACGCGGACGGCTCAAGCAGGTCAAGAACGTCGATCTGATGTTCATGGCGTCCGAGCCCGATCCGCTCTCCGTCTATCTGGACGAAGCGGCATCATTGGTGCCGGGCACCAAGAAGCGGCTGATCAGCCGCGCCGGCGGACTCTCGGAGCGCATTAAGGCGATGCGCGAGTATTACGAGGCGTGAATCTTAGGCGGCGCGTTTCAGGCGTGTCGCCCTAACTGGCTTTTGCTTCCGCGCTCGTGCGAGAGCGCGCGCCAGCGTGTCGTTGATCTGCTTTTGCCAGCCGGGGCCCATGGCCTTGAAACCGGCAAGGACCATGGGATCGAGCCTGAGCGACACATGCTGTTTCGGCGACGCCAGTCGCGGCCGTCCACGCGCGCGCTTCGCGGCTTCAATCAACTCCGGCATCGCCTGTTTGACCGGACGGGCGAGACGAAAATCCTCGGTGGTCCATTCGGGATTCTCTTCATCCGGAATGCCAAACTTCGGTTCACGACGTTGCTTGCCCATATCTCCGACCCTCTCTTTTGTTGGCCTTTCGAAGGCTAATGATTCGAATTGCATTCGCACGAATGGCAATCGTGACGGCACATAGTCGACCGTTCAAACTGGCAAACACTCGGTAACGACTCTCGCCATAGTCCTGTCTGGCGTCTTCAACAACGGTAGCGCGCTCCCAATCGAGAGCGACCACATCAGCAAAATCCATGTCATGTTTGGCGAGATTGCGGAGCCGCATCGCCTCGTGCCATTCGAACTTCATTGGTATTTATTGTAGCACGAAAACTCGGACCGTCCAGCCGCGCTCAGCCGGCTTCGGCCTTGCGGCGGAGGAACGCGTCAACCCTCAAAATCGCGTTGTCGCGGATATTCTTGAAGAACAGATCGAAGTCGTGGAAGTGCAGCACGCCACCCGGCAGCATGAACAGCTTGAACGCGTCGTCAGTCGGCAGATCAACATAAAGCATGCCGCCGTCGCAGGTCGCGCCAAGCAAGCCTGGCTTCAATGCCGGAAGAGGGCCCGGTCCTGACGTGCCCGGCAACGCGCCGGCATTCCCGGATCGCGGCGCATCAGGCTCCGCGCGGTCGAAGGTGAGCGGGTTGACGCACAGTGTCTCTGACCCCTCGCGGGTCTTGAAGCGCTGTTCGTAACGATCGGCGTTCCGGGTGGCTGTCGCAGCGCCATCGCCGCCGCGTGCAAACGTGTTCCAAGATACCAGGCAGCCGGTATCGTCGGGCTTGGCGCATGGCGGGATGGTCTTGTACTGGCGGGTGAATGCGCCTTCTTGAAATCCGACTCCAACCGCATAAATCGCGACCAACTGCGGCCGGATCGCCGAGGCATCGATCACCTCTTCCATCAGGCGTTGGATATAGAACGACCCTTGGCTATGGCCGGCGATGATAAATGGCCGGCCATCGTTGAAGTGATCGATGTAGTAGCGAAACGCCGCTTTGACATCGGCGTAGCCGACCTCACGGGCCTTGTCGCCGCTGTCGTCCTTGGCGTAGATCGCGGCGCTTGCCGCCTGGCGATAGCGCGGCGCGTAGACCCGACAGCAGCCGTTGAAGATGGCGGCCTGACGATTGATGACACTCCGGTCCGTGAAGTCGTTCCATTCCTTGAGCGCCAGATCCTGGTTCCAGTTTTCCCGACCGCGATAGGTGGTCGGGTGGATGTAGAAAACGTCGGCCGCCGCCTCATGCTGACGATCGCCGACCGGCTCGCCCGCGGGCACCAGGTCCGCCGCGTCGACATGATCGGGTCCCGGCAGGGCCGCCCAGTTCGCTGGATCGGCGTAATTCGGGACGGGCGGGCGCGGATAGGCGTCGAAGGGCTTTTCGAGCGGGCGCATCTGCGCCATCAACGCGATCTTCGGGTACAGCCAATAAGCTGCAGCCAGAATCACGATAACGCCGGTGGCGATGGAAAGAACGACCCGATTCATGGCCGCGATTATGGACCGGGCCGGCGCCACTTCCCAGCAGGCAATCGGCTATGGTGGTTCGTCGGCGCGTGTTAGTTTCCACCAATGAAACGCGCGCTCCTATCGATCGTCGGCGTCTTCGGGCTCTTGGTCGCCCTCTATGGCGCCTATGACTGGCGCTATTGGGTCAGGCATTTCCAAAGCCCGGGCGACGACCGCATCATTTTCGATTTCGATTGGTACGAGCCACGAGCGCGCATCGGCGACGGCCCGGGGCGCGACGTTTCGATCGCTGCGCCCGGCGCGCTCACCGTCGATCAGGCTGCCCTGGATCAGGTTATCGCTTATGCCCGGCAACTCGATTCGTACGCCTTTATTGTCGCGCACAAGGGCGTCGTTCAGGCCGAAGTCTACAAAGACGGATTTGGTCCCGAGTCCATGTTCGACACCCAGTCGATGCATAAGGGATTGCTCAACATCGCTTTTGGACTCGCGTTGGACCACGGCCATATTCCCTCAATCGATGTTCCCGCCGCAACTTACATCACGGAATGGAAGAGCGATGCGCGGAGCCAAATCCTGATCCGCGATCTCCTCGCCGGGACCTCGGGTCTCGCTGATCCGGGCTTTGCGGAAGTGCCGTGGTCACCGGGATATCGTCTGTTCATCGGCACCGGCATCGACGACATGGTGATCGGCGTGCCGGCCGAAAAACCGCCCCGCACTGAGTATTATTTCAACCATGTTAACAGCCAGCTCTTGCACGCGATCCTGGTTCGCGCGACCGGCATGGCCTATGTCGACTTTCTGAAGAAATATCTGTGGCAACCCGTCGGTAACGGCGCGGCCCAGGTGCGGCTCGACGAACCGGACGGTTCGGCGCGCACCGTGTGCTGCTTCCAAACGACGGCGCGGTCGTGGCTGCGGCTCGCCAATCTGATGCTGGCTGACGGCAAAGTTGGCGATCTCGAGGTGCTGTCCTCGGGCTGGATCAACGAGGTCACGACGGGAACAGCACTCAATCCGAAATTCGGGTTTCACACCCACCTCGGGCGGCCCGATGCGCTGAGGCGTGTGTCGGGAAGTCCTCGCGCCCAGCCAACCAAGGCATCCGAGCCTTTTGCGGTGGACGATGTCCGCTATCTGGAAGGGCGCGGCGGCCAGCGTACCTTGTGGATTCCGTCCAAGAACCTCGCCGTCATTCGCATCGGTCGGATCAATTTTGCCTGGGACGATGCCCAGGTGATCAATCCCCTGGTGGCCGGGATCAAGGAATAATCGATGACCATCGCGGTTTACTGGCAGCCCGGTTGCACCAGCTGCCTCCGCGTCCGGCAGTTTCTGAACGACCACGGCGTTGCGTTTGACTCGTTTAACGTCCTCGCCGATCCGGAGGCGCGGGGTCGGC
>VGEM01000052.1 GCA_016869315.1 Alphaproteobacteria bacterium
GCTGCTTCAGCAGGCGCATCTCCGTCGGCAGCAGCCCATCGTACTTTTTCTTCCAGTTGAAATACGTCCCCGGACTGATGCCGGTCTTTCGACAGATCTCCTCAACAGGCACGCCGTCGGCGCCCTGAGCGCTTCGTTGATCTTGCCGGTCAGGTCGGCGGCGACCGGCAGTTCTTCGCGATCGCGAAAGATCTTGCCAATGCGTTTGCCGACGACGCCGGTCAGTGTTTGGCGCCCGACCAACCGCGCGGGAACCCGATACGATTCGAGCTGGCCATGGAGCCATCGCGCCACGTCCGAGTTGACATGGCTATAACTGATGAAAGCGCGGTACGCGAATGCAGTCACGTTCGCGTCCGTTTGTGGCTTATCCCCGCTATCGCGTGGCATCACCGACTTGGCCCCCCGACCCAGCCGCCTCGAGCCTTTGGACAAGGTTATCCACAGGCGCGCCAAACACCAAGATTGAAATCGTTAACGCGCCGCCACAGCGCTGATAATGACCACAGCTTCCGCCGTCGGATATTCATCGGTCAGAGTAAGATCAACTTGCGCCGTCATCCCACGCGGCGTGATCTCTTTCAGCCGTTCCGCGGCACCCCCGGTCATCGCAATCGTCGGCTTGCCCGAAGGCAGATTGACGACGCCGAGATCGCGCCAGAAAACGCCGCGCCGAAAACCTGTGCCGAGAGCTTTGGAAGCGGCCTCCTTGGCCGCGAACCGTTTCGCGAGCGTGGCGATGTAGGCATCGCCGGCGCCCTTGCGGCGCGCGGCTTTACGGCGTTCTTCCAACGTGAAGATGCGGTCGAGAAACCTGTCGCCAAACCGCGCCACGGTTTTCTCGATGCGGCGGATGTCGATCAGGTCGTTGCCGATGCCGAGGATCATGGATGCTCAGTGCGTAGCGCGGGCCGCATCCATCAGCGCGCGCATCCGCCCGATCGCCGCTGGGAAGCCGACAAAGATCGCCTCACCCACGAGAAAGTGCCCGATGTTGAGTTCCGCGAGATTGGATATTGCCGCGACATCGCCGACCGTGTCGTACCCAAGCCCGTGGCCGGCATGACACTCAAGCCCGATGTTCGCGGCATGAGCGGCCGCGGTCTTGAGCCGGTCGAGGTACTTGATGCGCTCGGGCCCGGGCGCTGCTTCGCAATAGCGGCCGGTGTGGAGTTCAACCACCGGCGCGCCGGCCGAGCGCGACGCATCGAGTTGACGCGGGTCCGCTTCGATGAACATCGACACGCGAATTCCCGCCCCGATCAGCTCGCGCACGAAGGGCGTCAGATTGATATGCTGCCCCGCGACATCGAGGCCGCCCTCGGTGGTTTTCTCGGCGCGCTTCTCGGGCACAAGGCAAACCGCATGTGGCCGATGACGGAGCGCGATCTCGAGCATCTCTGGCGTCGCCGCCATTTCGAGATTGAGCGGCACGTGCAGTTGGGTTCTGAGCCGCGCGATATCGTCATCGGAAATATGGCGCCGATCTTCACGCAGATGTGCCGTGATGCCGTCGGCCCCGGCGTCGGCCGCCATCAGTGCGGCCCGGACTGGGTCAGGGTGGATGCCGCCACGCGCGTTGCGCACAGTGGCGACGTGATCAACGTTAACGCCGAGGCGGATGCGGTTTGCCATAATTCGCCAACAATAGATTGGAAATGCCGACAAATGTTTAATCCTGGACCGGTGTCCTTGCCAAGGCGACAATCAGCCGGACCCAGGGAGGCCACATGATCAGGCTCGTCGCCGGTATCGTCTTAGCCGTGGTACTCGCCATCGGCATTTTCGTCATGGTGCTCGAGATGGGATCGTTCGATATCCCGCTGGCCGAGCTCGAGGCCAAATACAAGACCGACCAGTCGCAGTTTGCCGACATCGACGGCATGCGCGTCCATTATTACGACCAGGGTCCGAAGGACGCCCCTGCCCTGGTCATGCTGCACGCCAGCTACATGCACCTTCGGACCTTCGATGTGATCGCCAAGCCGCTCAGCGAAAAATACCGGGTGGTGCGGTTCGATTTCCCAACCGCGGGTTTGACCGGCCACGATCCCAAGGAGCGCTATTCGATCGAGCTCAACATCATGGTGTTGGACGAGTTGACCAAAAAGCTCGGGATCGAAAAATTCGCGATGCTCGGCACCTCGTCCGGAGGCCCTGTGGCGTTCCGTTTTGCCGCCGATCATCCCGACCGCGTCACGCGGATGATCCTGATCAACGCGGCCGGCATGCCGCGGACGGCCGTGACCAACCCCTACCGGCCCCGCGGCACGGCGATCGGCCGTTGGTTCATCTAACGCTGGCAGACCAAGCAGCGGCTGCGCGACGATCTCAACGATAATTTCACCTCGGCTCCGCCGCCCGAATGGCTGATCGACATGAATTACGAGATCGGCCGGCGCGAAGGCCAGAAGCGCGAAGGCGAAATCTACTTGCGCAATTTCAAGACCGGCGACCCCGAGGAAGTGCTTGGCCGGGTCAAGGCGCCGACGCTGATCATGTGGGGCATGAGCAACCCAACCGTGATGCATCTCGAAGCCAACTTCATGTCGCTGTGGCTCACGGGCGCGCCAAGTCTCGTCATCAAGTATCCGAAGGTCGGCCACTATCTCTATATGGAGATCCCCGACCAGGTCGCGGCCGATGTCGCGGCCTTCCTTGACGGCAACAAAGATGTCGATCTTCGCGTGACACAGCGCGTTCCGGTCGCCTCAGCAAATTGAGGGTCACATGCGAATTCTCACTGTCGTTGTCCTTGTCGCCGTTGCCGGCTGCGCGGGTGGTGGTCGAAGCGGTCTGACAAATATGTTTTGCGGCATGCGCGAAGAGGCCTGCATGCAACGCTGCGAAGCGATGGACGCCTCGGCGCAAATCGAGTGCCGCCGCAGTTGTTCGGATAACGCCGCCGACAAATGCGGCTGATCAGCCGCGGGCGCGGTCGACGGCGTTGATGGACGGCGTCGCGCGGAGCGCCGCGACGATATTGGCCAGGTGCTTGACGTCGGTCACTTCGATGTCGACCAGCATGTCGAAGAAATCGCCCGAGCGCTTGGTGAAGCGCAGGTTGATGATGTTGCCGTGCTCCTTGGCGATGACCATCGACAGTGCCCCGAGAGCGCCCGGCTCGTTCGCCACGGTCAGATTAAGCCGGCCGATGTGAAGGTCCTTGCGCGTGTCCTGATCCCAGGCAAGATCGATCCAGCGATCGGGCTCGTCCGAGAACTCGCTGAGGACGTCGCAGTCGATCGTGTGCACGCCTACACCCTTGCCCGGTTCCGAGATCCCGACGATGCGATCGCCCGGCAGGGGATGGCAGCATTCAGACAGATGCACTGCCATGCCGGGCGTCAGACCTTTGATCGGCACGGCTGCGCCATCGTGCGCCTGACGGGCGCGAGCCTGCGACAGATTGACGACATTGTCGTCGGCCGGCGTCCGCGCGCTGGGATACACGGCGAGCAGCACCTGGCGGCCGGACAACCGGCCTTCGCCCACGCGGACATAAAGTTCTTCGACATTGGTCAGTGTCAGTTTCTCGATGGCCTGCGTAGCGCCGTTTTGCGACAGCGCAAAGCCTTCGCGTTGGAACGTCTTCTCGACGATATCGCGACCCAGCTTCGCGAATTCGACACGCGCGTCCTGCCGGATGCGCCGTCGAATATGAGCGCGCGCTTTGCCGGTGACGACGAACATTTCCCACTCCGGCGACGGCTTCTGCGCGCTCGATGTCAGCACTTCGACCTGGTCGCCGTTTTGCAGCTGGGTGCGCAGCGGAACGATCCGACCGTTGACCTTGGCGCCGACGCAAGTGTCGCCAACCTGGCTGTGAACGGCATAGGCGAAGTCGACCGGTCCGGCCCCCTTGGGCAAGGCAATCAAGTCGCCCTTGGGTGTGAAGCAGAACACCTGGTCCTGGTACATCTCGAGCTTGGTGTGATCCAGGAACTCCTGCGGGTTCTGGGCATGCTCGAGAATTTCCAACAGCTCGCGCACCCAGTTGTACTGCTTGCCCTCGGTTCGCCCCTGCCCCTGCTTGTAGCGCCAGTGCGCGGCGACACCGAGCTCGGCCACCTCATGCATGGCGTGGGTACGGGTCTGGATTTCGATGCGCTGTTTGTAGGGCCCGATCACCGCCGTGTGAATCGACCGATATCCGTTGCGCTTGGGCGTCGAGATGTAGTCTTTGAACCGGCCGGGGACCATCGGGTAGGCGCCGTGGATCAGGCCTAGCACGCGATAACAATCCTCGCGCGTCTCGACGACGACGCGAAATGCCATGACGTCGGCCAATTGCTCGAAGCTGACGGCTTTGACCTGCATCTTGCGCCAGATCGAATACGGCGTTTTTTCTCGCCCCGAGATAAACCCGGGCACAAGCGCTTTTTGCAAAATCTGATCCAGCTCGTCCATCACCTTGCTGACGATGTCTTCACCGGTGCGCTCCAAGAACTTGAGTCGATTCAGGATCGACTCGCGCGCCTCCGGGTTCAAGACGGCGAAGGCCAAGTCCTCGAGTTCCGATCGCACCTCCTGCACGCCGATGCGCTCGGCCAGCGGCGCGTAGATCTCCATGGTTTCGAGGGCGATGGTGCGGCGCTTCACCGGGTCCTCGATGAAACCGATCGTCCGCATGTTGTGAAGCCGGTCGGCCAGCTTCACCATCAGCACGCGGATATCTTCCGACATGGCGAGCAGAAACTTGCGGAAGTTCTCGGCCTGCTTGGTCTCGACGTTTTGCAATTGCAGCTTCGACAGCTTGGTGACGCCGTCGACCAATCGCGCCACTTCGTCGCCGAACAGCTTGCGAACGTCGTCGAGCGTCCCGAGCGTGTCCTCGACAATATCGTGCAGCAGCGCGGTCACCACCGATGCCGTATCGAGTTTGAACGTGGTCAGGATTCCCGCGACTTCGATGGGATGCGAGAAGTAAGGATCCCCCGAGGCGCGCACCTGGGCGCCATGCATCTTCATGGCATAGACGTAGGCGCGATTGATGGCGTCTTCGTCGGCGGCCGGGTCGTAAGTCTTGACCCGTTCGATCAGCTCAAACTGACGCATCATGGCGCGATCTCCCGCGCCAGTGTTCCCGAAGGTGAATAAGAAGCGGTAAAGGCGCGCGTGATCGGCGCGCGAGTGACGAGCGCGGAGGCGTTACGCTCGGTCCTTGTCCTCATCGACATCTTCATACGACACGGTCGGGTGCGCGCCGGTCGCCACCGGCGTTTCGTCCCCGTCATCTTCCTCGTCGACCTGCAAGCCGGCTTCGGCCGCTGCCTGTTCGCCGGCCTGGCTCGCGATCTGGGCGAATTCTGGGTTGGCCGCCATGGCGTCGAAGCCATCTTCCTCGGGCTCGTCGACCTCGACGTGACGCTGCAGGCTCTGGATCAGGCCGTTGTAAAGCTCGCTCGGGACCACCTTGTCGTCGGCGATTTCGCGCAGGGCCACGACCGGATTCTTGTCCCGTTCGCGATCGACGCGGATCTCGGCGCCCGCTGAAATCTCGCGCGCGCGCTGCGAGGCGACCATCACCAGTTCGAACCGGTTTGGAACCTTCTCGACGCAATCTTCGACTGTGACACGGGCCATGGGCAGTCCTCTTGACGAAAACCCAGCGTGCGGAACTGGGTCCCGACGGTCAACCGCGCCTGCGACGGCACGTCGCGATCTCGCCGGGGTGTTGCAAAAGAGGCGCTTTTTTAGGGGGTTTGGGCGAAACCCTCAACCCCCGCCTACCGGCCTTCGGAAATCAGCCTAATTCCTTGATCTTGCTTGATTTCTGCGAGGAGTTCAGCGGCGGTCCGGCCCGATACAGGGTGCCGCCAGTGCGGCGCGACATCGGCAAGCGGTGCCAAAACGAACGCTCGTTCGGTCATTCTTGGGTGCGGCAAGACCACCAGGCCAGTCTCCTGTCGACCGTCATAGTCGAGCAAATCGAGATCAAGTGTCCGCGCGTGATGAGGCGCACCCCGCACACGCCCAAAGGCCGCTTCGACGCGATGCAATGCATCGAGCAACTGGGCAGGAGGCAATGGGCTGCTGATCCGCGCGACACCGTTCACAAATTCGGGTTGATCGGACGGCGGCTGCGGGGCCGAAGCATACCAAGGCGACAGCGCTTCGAGCCGAATGCCCTCGCTTTGCAGTGCGGTAAGCGCCGCCTTGCAGGTCTCAAGCGGCGCGCCCATTGCGCTTGGCAAATTGCCGCCAATGCCGATCAGGATCATCGTCCGGCCCCCCGCTTGCGCCGTTCCAGGGCGATTGATATAGGGGGTTCGAGGGCTTGCCGGCATATTGCGGCAACGCCTGAAGAACAGTTTCCATGTAATTGAAGATCAATTGTTTTTTTGACCATAGGAGGACGTGATGATTTTCTATCCTGAAGAGCGCCTGGCCATGTTTATCGATGGCGCCAACCTCTACGGCACCGCCCGCGCCCTCGGCTTCGACATCGATTACAAACGGCTCCTCAACCTGTTCGCTGCCAAAGGCCGCCTGCTGCGTGCCTTCTATTATACCGCGATCATGGAAGAAGCCGACTACTCGCCGCTGCGGCCGCTGGTCGATTGGCTCGACTACAACGGCTACACCATGGTGACCAAGCCCGCCAAGGAATTCACCGACGCCCAGGGCCGACGCCGGATCAAGGGCAACATGGATATCGAACTCGCCATAGATATGCTGGAAATGGCGAATCACGTGAACCACATCGTGCTGTTCTCGGGCGACGGCGATTTCCGCCGGCTGGTCGAGGCGGTACAGCGCAAGGGCGTTCGGGTCTCGGTGGTCTCGACCATTCGCACTCAGCCGCCGATGGTGGCCGACGAACTTCGCCGCCAGGCCGATAACTTCATCGATGTCACTGAACTGCAGCCGATGATCGCCCGCGCACCAAACCCGAACCAGGGCGAGCGGCACGACCGTGGCGAGCGCGCCGCGCCGCCGCCGGCCGATCGCGGCAATACCTGACATCATGACGGCAGGACCGGCGCGGGATTGCGACCTGTGCCCGCGCCTGGTCGGGTTTCGCCGCGACAATGGCAAGGCTCACCCCGGGTACTTCAACGGCGCGGTACCGGCGTTCGGTGAGCTCGACGCCTGGCTCTTGATCGTCGGCCTCGCCCCCGGCCTGCACGGCGCTAATCAGACCGGCCGGCCCTTCACCGGCGATTATGCCGGCGAACTGCTTTATGCGACGCTGCTCAAAACCGGCCTGGCGCGTGGCGCTTATGGCGCTCGCGCCAACGACGGGCTGACGTTGAACGGCTGCCGCATCACCAACGCGGTGCGCTGTGTGCCGCCTGAAAATAAACCAACGCCGGCCGAGCAGAAAACCTGCCGAGACTTTCTCGTCGCCGAGATCGAGGCGATGCCAAAGTTGCGAGCGATTCTCGCCCTCGGCCGCATCGCTCATCACGCGGTGCTGTCAACGCTCAAGCTGCGCAAAGCCGCCTTTCCTTTCGGCCACGGCGCGCGACATCCCGTCACCGACCGCCTGACCCTGACCGACAGCTACCACTGCTCGCGCTATAACGTGAATACGGGCGTGCTGACCGAAGCGATGTTCGTCAAGGTCATGTCCGATGTGAAAGCAATCGGCCATGGTTGAGGCGCCGCTCAAGCGCTACTTTCAACACGGCGGGCGCGATGTTCGCCCGGTCGACGTCGCCGCCATTCGCGCCGTCACCGGGCTCTCGCAGGGCGACTTCGCCGCCGCCTGTGGCATCAGCGTGCATACGCTGCGCAACTGGGAACAAGGCCGCCGCGCCCCGCAAGGCCCGGCCCGCGCGCTGCTGCTGGCGATCGCCCGCGATCCGAAGGCGGTGATCGCGGCGCTTGGGTTGAATTAGTCACTAGTGTCGTGGAGGCTTGATATGTCATGGCGTCCTGGCGATCCCCCTTCGTTGCTTCGCAACTTCGGGGGACTTGCGGCAAACCCGCCGACGCGCAAAGCGCGAAGGCGGAAAGCCAGGACCCAAGCCAGTCATGAGTGTGGCGCAAGATGGGCCCCGGCTTGCGCCGGGGCGACAGTGAATTATACGTGCGCCGACGCACTCACAGATCGACCGCCTTGATGCGCTTTGTCAAATCGCGCACGCGCCCTGCAAGGCTCGTGATCAGATGCCGCGCAAACGGGTCCATCGTTTCTTGATAGGCCTTGCGCGCCTGGGCTGACATCATCGAAACAACACATCCGCTCATGCTGATGGCGGTGGCGCTCCGCTTTGGGGTCTCATCAAACATCGCCATTTCGCCGAAAAACCGTCCCGGCGTCACGAGCGACAGAATAAGAATCGAGCCATCGGGCTTGAGCGTGACGATCTCGACCTGTCCCGACACGACAAGATAAACGTGTTCGGCCGGCGCGCCCTCGGCGAAGATGATCTCGCCGGCGGCGACCTGTTTGCGCACCCATGGCTCGGGCTTGGCAGCCGTGTGCTGCAAAGCATCGGACATGTTGACGGGCTACTTCGTCAAGAGACTATCGATCGCGCCTTTGACGTCCTTGCTCTCGGGTTCGATCCTCGTCGCAAACGCGGCGACCAATTTGCCGTCGGCGCCAACCAGATACTTATGAAAGTTCCACCGGGGCGCCTTGTCTTCGCCGAGCGTCGCAGCGGCCCACTTATAGAACGGGTGGGCGCCGGAGCCCTTGACGGTTTCTTTCGACGCCAGCGGGAAAGTCACGTCGTACTTGCTCTCACAAAATGTCTTGATCCCGGCGTTGGTGCCGGGTTCCTGCGCGCCGAAGTCGTTGGCCGGCACGCCAAGCACGATCAGGCCCTTGTCCTTGTAGTCGTCCCACAGCGATTGCAGGCCTTCGTACTGCGGCGTGTAGCCACAGAAAGACGCGGTGTTGACCACCAGCACCGCCTTGCCTTTGTACTGGCTCATCGGCAGCGGCTGGCCGTCGATGGTGGTGAAGGAAAAGTCGTGGGCGGTTTCGGCCATGGCGGGGGCTCCCAAAGCAAACATCAACAACGCGGCGGCAAAAGTCTTCATCGCGGTCATCCAAGGATTGGTGCGCTACTGTAGGGCCGCGCGACGCCCTTGCAAGCTACGAAAAAGCCAGATTTCATGGGCGTCATGACGCCCTCCCCCGCGCAGACACTAATGACCATCTCTGGCCACGTTCTGCTCGCCCGCTGCATTGGCATTGCGGCCGAATTCGGCATCGCCGAGAAACTTGCGGACGGCCCCAAGTGCGCGCCCGAGATCGCCGCTGGCGTGAACGCCAACGCGCTCTACCGCATGCTGCGCTACCTTGCGGCGAACGGCGTGTTCGCCGAAGACGACGCCGGGCGGTTCAGCAACAATCCGGCCTCCGCGTTGCTTCGCCCAGACGTGCCAGGCTCGATGCACGCGTGGCTTCGCACTGCGTGGCAGGACCGCACCTGGGACACCTACCGCAAGCTGCCTGAGACCATCCGCACCGGCGCGCCAGCCTTCGAGCTCGCCCATGGCGAGGCGTTCTTCGACTACCTCGCGGCGCGGCCCGAGGTGAGCGCGTTGTTCGACGCTGCCATGGCGCGACAATCGGGGCCGGAAAATGACGCCGTCGTGAAGGCTTACCCATTTGGCGAGGCCGGCGTCGTGGTCGATGTCGGCGGCGGCCGCGGCGGGTTCATGACGGCGATCCTCAACGCTCACCCTCACCTTCGCGGCATTCTGTTCGACCAGGCCCACGTATTGGCCCAGCCCAACCAAGTCCGCGATGCGGGCCTCGCCGCACGCTGCGAATTCGTCACCGGTGACTTTTTCACGGCGGTGCCGAAAGGCGGCGATGTCTACCTGCTGAAGCGCATCCTGCACGATTGGAGCGACGCCGATGCGGCGCGAATCCTGAAGGCCTGCGCCGCGGCCGCCGGCCCTTCCGGAAAAGTCGTCACCATCGACGCCGTCCTCAAGCCCGGCGGTGCGCCCGACCCCAACAAGGCCCTCGACATGGGTATGCTGGCACTGCTCCATGGCCGCGAGCGAACTGCGGCTGAATTCGATACCGTGTTCGCGGCAGCAGGTCTTCAAGTCGCTCGCATCTTGTCGACGCCGGCGCCTTCGACCCTCAGCCTGGTCGAGGGCCGCTTGCGGGACTGAGCCGCAAGCACGCTACGAATATCTTTCCTCCGGCCACGGGTCGCCGCGCATGTGGTAGCCGCGGGCTTCCCAGTAACCGGGTTGATCCTTCTCCATGAAGGTGATGTGCCGGATCCATTTGGCGCTTTTCCAGAAGTAAAGATGCGGTACGACAAGCCGGACGGGGCCGCCGTGATCCCGCGCCAGCGGCTTGTTGTCCCAGGTGTGACCCAGGAACACGTCATCGCGGTCGACATCGGCGAGCGGCACGTTGGTCGAGTATCCGTCGAAGCTCTTCACCATCAGGAACCTGGCCGTGTCCATCGGCCGGCACGCATCGAGCAGCGCGCGCATCGGCACGCCTTTCCAGGTGTTGTCATAGCGCGACCAGGTGGTGACGCAGTGGATGTCGTTGACGAACTCTGCTTGCTGCTGCTTCATCAGATCGTCCCACGACCATTTCAGCGGATGCTTCACCTGCCCCGCGACCGACAGGCTCCAGTCCTTCGGCACGAGATTCGGCTGCACACCGAGGTCGAGCACCGGAAAATCTTTGGTGAGGTGCTGGCCCGGCGGCAAGCGCGCGCCTGCTTTCGCGCCCTCGCCCGACAAACCGCGGCCTTCCTTGGCCCAATCTTCCTTGGTCTTGATCAGCTTGTCTTTGACCTTGCCGACCAGTTCAACGTCTTTCGTCATGACGCACCTTTGATTCCACTCACCGTCCGTCATGCCGCGACTTGATCGCGGCATCCAGAGGTTTCTGTTTACGAACCAAGTCAATACTCTGGGCCCCGCGAATAAATCGCAGGGCGACAGCGTGAGGATTACCCCTTCGCCCGCATCAGCCGCGCTTTGTCGCGTTGCCATTCGCGTTTCTTGATGGTCTCGCGGCGGTCTTCGTGCTTCTTCCCTTTGGCGAGGCCGAGCGAAATTTTGGCGAGGCCCTTGTCGTTAAAAAACAGCGACAGCGGCACCACGGTCATGCCTTTGCGTTGCACTTCCCCGGCCAGCCGGTCGATCTCTTTTTTCTTCAGGAGCAGCCGTCGCTTGCGCCGTTCCTCGTGCTGAAACACGCCGCCTTGGTAGGGCGGAATGTGCGCGTTCATCAGAAAGAACTCGCGGCCTTCAGGTTGGGCGAACGCCTCGGCAATGTTGGCGCGGCCGAGCCTGAGCGACTTGACCTCGCTGCCGGTGAGCTGGATGCCGGCCTCGATGGTGTCCTCGATGAAATAATCAAAGCGGGCGCGGCGATTTTCGGCGACGCGCCCGTGCGAGATCAGCGCCGTCTTGGCCATCAGTCTTCCAGCAATCCGGCGCTGCGCATGGCTTCTTCAATGCGGGCCTTGCTTTTGACGCCGATGGGCGCGAGCGGCAGACGCGTCTCGGGACGGCAACGGCCGAGAAGGTGCGCGCCATACTTCACCGGCCCGGGGCTGGTTTCACAGAACATGGCATCGTGGACCGGCGCGAGAATATCGCGAAGCCGCGCCACGTCGTCGTCGGCGCCGAGCGTCCAGGCATCGTGGAGTTGCGCACACAGCTTGGGCGCGACATTGGCGGTCACCGAGATGCAGCCCGCGCCGCCCTGGGCCAGGAACGCGACATCGGTGATGTCCTCGCCTGAAAGCTGGCAGAAATCGGGGCCAATCGCGAGACGGGTCCGCAATGGCCGGCCCAGATCACCGGTCGCGTCCTTGACGCCAATGATGTTGGGATGCTTCGCCAACGCCGTCATGGTCTCAATCGAAATATCAACCATGCATCGTGGCGGCACATTGTAAACAATGATCGGCAACTCAACGGCGTCGGCGACGGCGCGATAGTGCAGCTTGATGCCTTCCTGGGTCGGTTTGTTGTAATAAGGCGCGACGATCAGCGCCGCGTCGGCGCCGGCTTGCTTGGCGTGTTTGGTCAGCTCGATCGCTTCGGCCGTGGAGTTCGACCCGGTACCGGCGATGACTGGCACTTTGCCCTTGGCCACCTCGACGCAGAGCTCGACCACCCGCATATGTTCGGCGTGCGACAAGGTCGGCGATTCGCCGGTGGTGCCGCACGGCACGACGCCATGGCTGCCCTGCGCGATCTGCCAGGCGACGAAGTCCTGAAAACCTTTCTCATCGACCCGCCCGTCTTTGAACGGTGTGATCAGGGCGGTGATGGAACCACGAAACATGGGCGCTCTCCTCGACGGGCGGCGACATTATCACAGAGCGTCGGAGCGGCAAGGCCAGCCCCTATATCCCTATTGATTGTCAAGGACTTGCGGGCAAAGACCCAAGTCCCGTATGAAGTTGGGATGAAGCAGCTTGCGCAAATCCTGGCGGCAATGATCGTGGGCCTAGCATGGGCCGGGCCGACGACCGGCGATGCACACGCGCAAGACAAGCCGGCGACAGTCGAAAAGCCGGCGTCCAAACCTGCCGACGTCAAGAAGGCACCGGCCAAGACTGCGCCGAAGAAAGCCGCCAAACCGGCGCAGGCCAAGAAGGCTCCAGCCAAGGCCAAGGCAGCGGCCCCCGCCCCGGCCAAAGCGCGCATTCTGCCGCTGCCCAAACCACCTGTGCCGGAACGCAAGACCACGGCAGCGCCGCCGGACGATGCCTCTGGTCCGAGCGGGCCGTTCCGTGTTCGAACCGAGCCAAAGACGCTGTCGCCAAAGGATCGCGATACGCTCGTGCAGGCGCTCAATGCCGCCGAACGCGGACGGCGCGACAATGCGCTCGACCTCGCCGGTCGTCTCGGCAATCCGTCGCTGAGTGCCTTGGTCGATTGGGTCGCGATGCGCAGCAGCGGCCCGAAGATCGGGTTTCTATCTCGCATCGACTTTCTCAGGAACCATCCCGACTGGCCGTCGGAGGGTGAATTGATCCGGGAAGCCGAGGACGCTGCGGTTTCCAGCGATGACTCAACCGCCATCGTTGCCTGGTTCAAGGAGTTCCCACCGGCGACCACGTCGGGTCGATTTGCCGAGGCCAAGGCGTTGTTGGCCCTCGGGCGTAAGGAAGAAGCGGTATCTGCGGCACAGCAGACCTGGATCAAGGGTCGCTTCGAAGCCCGGGAAGAGCGCGACTTCCTCAGGTTGTTCGACAAAGATCTGACCGCCGACGATCATCGTGCGCGCCTCCAGGAACTGCTCTACGCCGAGCGCCGCCAGGACGCCGATCGATTCTTGAGGCGGGTCGACGCAGACAGTGCCGCGATCGCCAAAGTCCGGATCGCGCTGATCGGCGGCGCCGGTAATGTCGAGCGGATGCTGGCGCAGTTGCCCGAACGGCTGCGGTCGGATCCCGGGCTCGTCTACGACCGCATCAAGTGGCGGCGCAAGCGCGGGCGCGAAGACAGCGCTCGCGAGCTGTTGCCGAAGATCCCGGATACCTACCCGCGCCCCGATTTGTGGTGGAAAGAGCGGGACTTGTTGGCGCGCGATTCACTCGAGAAAAAGCGCCACCAGGAGGCCTACGACATCGTCAAAAACCAGCGCGCCGAGGATCCCGCCAGTATCGCCGATGCCGAATGGCTGGCGGGCTGGATCGCGCTTCGCTTCTTGAAGCAGCCTGAAGCGGCCATGGCGCATTTCAACAAGGTCTATGACGTGGTGCAGATCGCCGCCAATTCGGCGCGCGCCGCGTTTTGGATGGGACGCGCGGCGGCTGACAACAATCGCCCCGATGTTGCCGCCGAATGGTACCGACGCGCCGCGCTTCATCCCGCAACGTTCTACGGCCAACTCGCCATCGGCCGATTGACCGGCGACACGGTGCCGACATTGCCGATGGACCCGATTCCGACCGCGGCCGAGCGCGCGGCGTTCGAGGCCAAGGACTTGGCCAAAGTGGTGCGCGCGATTTCGGAGTTGCCGGGGACGCCCTATCTGCGGCCGTTTTTGCTCGCACTTGCGGCGTCATCCGATTTTGCAACCGATCGCGTGATGGCGGCTGAACTCGCCGACGGCCTCGGCCGGCCCGATCTCAGCGTCTGGATTTCGCGCCAGGCGGCGCGCGATCGCATCATCGTGCTCGACCATGGTTACCCGATTCCGCCGTTCGCATTTCCGAACACGCCGGAGCGTGCGCTGGTGCTCGGCGTCATCCGACAGGAGAGCAACTTCGACACCACGGCCGAGAGCGGCGCCGGCGCCGTCGGGCTGATGCAGCTGATGCCGGCGACCGCGCGCGCGGTCGGCAATCAGATTGGCCTTCGCTACAGTAAAGAAAACCTCTCCAGGGACCCGAGCTACAACATCCGCCTGGGGACGACCTACCTTCGCTCGTTGATCAACGACTTCAATGGCTCGTACTTGATGGCCGTCGCCGGGTACAACGCTGGCCCCGGCCGCTCGGTGCGCTGGGCGCGCACCTTCGGCGATCCGCGCGATCCGAACACCGATGTCGTCGACTGGGTCGAACAAATTCCGTTCAACGAAACCCGCGGCTATGTCCAGCGAGTCTTCGAGAATCTGATGGTCTACCGCGCCCGCCTCGCCGGCACCCAGACCGTCGGCACCGATCTCGAGAAGGTCTTGCGCCAAGGCGGCGGCGGGTAAATGCCTGCTTGCTTGCGAGCTTGTGTACCCGGTACGCAAGGAAGCAGTAGCCGTCAGGGGACGATCTTCACCACGCTGTTGTCCTTCGGGCAGGTCACGTAGAGCGCGCCATCGGTCCCGAGCGCGATGCCGCCATTGGTGTTGGCCGGCAAATGAACGTCGGCCAAGGTCGTCGGCAAGTTGCTGGCCAGTACCTCGCGCTTACCGGTTTTCTCGTCCACGGCGGTGACCCGCCCGTCGCCTGCCTCAACCACGGCCCAGCGTCCGTCCTTCATGCGCGCCAGCGCTGTCGGACCCTTGAAGCCAGTGGCGATCTCGGTGGATTTGCCGGTGGAGAGGTCGACCCGGGAAATGGCACCGGATTCGAACTCGGTGATGACGACCGCTTGGTCGCTTTCGCGCACCAAGGCTACAGGCTGCTTGAGTCCCGACGCCATATCTTTCATTCCGGCCGCGGACAATTGGACCAGTCGCCCGCCCGTCGCATCGGCAACCAGCACATCGCCGTTGCCCATCAATGCGACGCCGCGCGCACCCTTGATGTCGGCGCTGTCGAGAACCAACTTGTCGGATGCCCGGTCGAGTTTTCGCACCCGCCCACTCAGGGAATAACTGTAAGCGATCGAAGTCGCGTTGGCGTCGATCGCGGTCGACGCGCCGCGATTCTGAGCCCAGAACGGCCGGTACACGGCACCGCTCGCGGGATCGACCAATCGGTAACCGAACGGATCGGCCACCAGTATTCCGCTTTTTCCGTCGAGCGTGCTGGCCACAGCGCCGGAGACGATCGTGAATTTGCCGTCGACAATCGTGCGATGCTGCCCGGTCTTGGGGTCAAGGGCATAGATCGCGCTATCCGCCACGTTCGCAATGTAGATCGTGCCGTCCTTGGCGATGGTCAGATTGTCGGGCGGTTCGCGCACCGTCGTGACCTTCGTGTTTTGCCCGGTCTTGGGATCGGTGCGCCAGACATCGCCGTTCAGATAATTGACGCTGTAAACCATGCCTTCGGCGTCGACTTTGACGCCGGCGGGCGCACCGACACCGGTCGCGATCACCTTGTGCTCGCCGGAATCGACATTGATGGCGAAGATGCCATCGGTACCGAACCTCGGCGCATACAACAGCCCGTCCGGCCCAAAGCCGAAGCCGTTGACGCGCCCCTGCCCCTTCGCGACCACGCGAGGCGGCTTGTTGCCGATGACGTCGATCTCCCACAGCGTGTCGTCGCCGGCGCCGACCTGGGCCGTGAACAAGCGGCCTTCCCTGTTGAACGCGATCGGATTGACCCGCGGCGCGTTGGGTAGAACCACCTCGACCTTGTCGCTGCCGGGTCGCCTGATCCTGATCTCGCCCGTGGTTTGCGCCGTCCAGGCAATGATACCGCCAGCCTTGGTACCCGCGGGACCGATATCGACGTCGTCGCCCTCGCCTTCGGGCGGCCCGACCTCGACCGTAACAACCCCCGTCTTGGGATCGATCTTGTAGATTTCCTGACCGTGAATGCTGGCCCCGTAGACCATGCCGTCGAGGCCCATGTTGACACCTTCGACGCCATGCATCACCGAGCCCGGAACCACCACCGAGACGGTGGCGGCAATGCCGGGCGCTGCGCCCGCGGCCACGGCAACACATATCGCCTGTAAGATCAGTCTCGCCATCGCACGCCTCCCCTTGGACCGTTGCGATTATGCCTGATTGACCAACACCGCGGTAAGCGATTTCGCTCGACGGATTGCCGCCATGGCCATCGCGACTGCCGCGCACTCGCTTGCGTTCGCAAAGCCCTTGATTCGAATCGCCGGAATCCGATTGGCGAACAACGCCTCGAGAGATTATCGCGACGGGTCGTGCTCGCGGGCGCCGGTCCAGCGTGATGGAGGTTGAGTATGGTCGGTCAGTCGGGTTGGTACATCAGAAACTATACTGTGCCCTCAGCCCTAATGAACTTCCTCTTTGAGGGTTGAGCGATAATTGATAGGCGTTTTGACCATTTGGCCAGAGCGGAGCGAAAA
>VGEM01000053.1 GCA_016869315.1 Alphaproteobacteria bacterium
GGGCCTGGTTGCCGACCAGAGCATAGTCAGGCGCGCGGTCGATGCGAATGCGGCGATCCTGTTCGTCGCGGTCGCCGGTGAGGAGGACGTGCAGTGGCGCCTTGAGGCCGGTGTAGTCGTCCGTTTTCGGCACGTCATGGACTTGGCCGTCGGTCACCATCACCACGCCGGCCAGACGCGCCGCCGGTACGTCGCCCAGCACGTTGGCGAGCGGCGAGAACAACCGCGTGCCGCCGCCACGGGAATCGCGTCCGGCTGCAACCGTGCGCACCTCGACATCGCCGGCAGCTTCGATTTGCTTTGCGATCTCCACTGCGGCCGTGCGGGCGCGTTCGCGGCGAGGGCCAACGTCCTGGCTCTTGGTCTCGTCGACCAGAACGACGGCGATGTCTTTCAGCGGGGCGCGATCCTCGCTGACCAGGCGGGGGTCGGCGATGGCAACAATCAGTGCCGCGATGGGGACGGCGCGCCACCAGATGCCGCGCGCACGCCGCCAAAGCCCAAAAGCAAGCAAAGCCAGGGCGACGATCGACAATCCGATCAACAGCCACTGTGGCACCAGCGGCGCGAACGAGATGGACATCATGCCGGGTGCCTCATTGGGTCAACCGTTGCATGATGGCCGGGATATGGACCTGATCGGCCTTGTAGTTGCCGGTCAGTGCATACATCACAATGTTGACGCCCGCGCGATACGCCGCCTCGCGTTGCGCCTCGCCGCCGGGGACGACCGGATAAATCGGCAGGCCATTGGCGTCACGCGCCCAGGCGGCGGCCCAGTCGTTGCCGCCGATGATCACGGTCGAGACTGCATCGTTCGCCGTGGTGCCGCGTTCGACGAACACACGGCTGTCGAGATAGCGGCCTGGCAGCCCCTCCAGCAGATAAAAACTGCGGGTCAGCACGTGCTCGGCATTCATGTCGGTCAACGGCGGCATGTCGAGCCGGGCGACGATTTCCGACAATCGACTGCTGGCCGCACCGTCTTCGCCGCCGCCGAGGGCGCCGATGTGGTCCGGCGCATCGAACAGGATCACGCCGCCGCCGCGCATGTACTGGCTCAGCGCGCCCGCGGCTTTGGTCGACGGCAGCGGCTGGTCAGGGGCGATCCGCCAATAGAGAAGTGGGTAGGGCATCAGCCGCTCGCTCGACACGTCGTCTTTAGAAAGATCGATCCCGTCCGGGTGTTCCATCTCGGAAGACGTGCGCGAGGCGAGGACGCGGGTCAGTTCGCTCAAACCCGACTGCACGACGCGGTCGAGATCACCGCGTCCCGACACGACGTACCCGAGCCGGGTATGCAGCACGGCTGCGGCCGTGGTCGGCTCGATGGGCGTGTCGGCCGCGCGGGTCTGCGCCGATCCGGGCGATGGGGACAGTCCGATCGCCGCAACGACGATGGCCGCCGTCGCGGTTTGCGCAGCCAGCGGAATACGCAGCAATCCGCGCAGGACGAAACCGATGACGAGATCGGCAAGGCACAGAATCAGCGCCGCGAGCAGCAGCCAAGGCTTCAAATCGCGCTCGCTTTCGAGCGCCGCGAAGCTGCGCGTCGGCACGCCGGTCGGCCAGTTGGCGATGGCGCGAACCGTGTCGAGCGACGGCGGCAGGTTGAGGGCGGCCCGGTTGTTGGCGGCTTCATAGAGTCCGGGTGGCGTGGCGGGCGTCGGTGTCGCCTTTGCAAAGTCTTCGACCGCGATCGCCGACGTTGTCGGCGAGGGCGGGGCCAGGCGGCCGAATCCATCGAGCGTTGCGACCGGCGCAAGGGTTGCCGCGGTTTCAACGCGGTCGTCGCTGACGCCCTGGCTCATATCCAGGAGGTTTCCAAGCATGCCGATGAACAGTCCGGACAGAGGCAGGTTCGACCAATCCGGCGTCGCGGCGACATGGAAGAAGACGATCCAGCCGGCGTCGCGCCGGTTGGCGGTGACCAGCGGCGTTCCATCGGCGAGCTTGGCCCAGGTCTTGTCGGGCAGGTCGGGAGACGGCTCGGCGAGAACCTGGGATCTGATCTTCACGTCGTCCGGAATTGCGAGCCCCCTGAACGGCGACGCGTCGGGGAATTCACCGAGACCCATCGGCTCGATCCACGACATGGCGCCACCCAGGCTGCGGCCGCCGGCGCGCAGCGCCACCGGGATCAGGGGCTCATCCGGCGTCAGCCGCGGACCAGCGAAGCGGACGAGCAAACCGCCGCGCGAAATCCATTCGGTGACGGCGGCAAGCTCGTCTTCGGTGAGGCGCGTATTGGACGGCACCGCGATCATCGACAGTGGTCGCGCCAACAAGTCTGCGATTCGTCCCGTCCGGACCTCGGCCGATCGCCCGAGCGCTTGGGCGATGTAGAACGCATCGTCGAGCAGCGGCGTTGCGGTGGCATCGGTGGTGCCGGCGACGACGCCGACCGGACGGCGCTGCCAGCGATCGTCGGCGAGGACCACGCTGCCCGCGCTTGCGACGCCATCGATGTCGAAGCGCGCGATGCGATTGGCAAGTTCCGACGGCAGCGAGATCGCGCCCTGACCGGTCGCCGCGCCGCTCGAGAGCGGTACGGTGACCTGCGCCAGCATCGCCGCGCTGCCGTCGAGAATCCTCACCACCTGCGCAGCCTCGGGTTTCGCACGCTGCGATCCGGCGATGCGGCGAACGGTAAACTCGATCCGATTGAGCCCGCCCTCGGACAAGGTCCGCTGGGGCTCATCGAGAATCAACGTCGGGGCTTCGCCGTGTAGCACCGACACGGGGCCGTGCCCTCGCGCAAAGTCGAGCAGCGCGGCGCGTCCTTGATCGTCGACGCCATCGCTGATCCACACGGTTTCAAGCGAGGCAGGGAAGGTGACTTTGCCAAGCGCCGCGGTCGTCGCGGCGCGATCGGCCGGCCATGGCCGTGGGGCGAGATCGTCGAGCCGGGCAAGCACCTCGCGGGCCGCGGCAAAGGCGGTTGTCGACTCGGCGGCACCTGCGGGATCGGGCGCCGTCGTGACCAAGGCGACCGGCCGTCCGCGACGGTCGGCGGCGGCAATGATGTCGCGGGCCGCGGCGACGCGCGCCGGCCACTGCGTCGAGGCCGCCCAGCCGTTGTCGAGGATCATGAGCAGAGGGCCTTCATGGTCGGCTTGATCGGCATTGAGCAACGGCCGCGCCAACCCGAGCAGCGCAAGCGCAAGGATCAGCATCCGTAACGCCACCAGCCACCACGGCGTGCGTGCCGGGGTGCGCTCGGTCGGCTTCAAGCCAAACATCAGAACGACGGCGGGAAAGGCGATGCGCGTCAATGATGGCGGCATGATGCGCAGCAACAGCCAGACCAGCGGCAGCACGGCGGCTGCCGCGAGCATCCACGGCGAGGCAAAAGCGATGGGGCCGAGTTCAAGCATGGACTTCAAAACCGATTTCGCGACTCATAGCGTGAATCGGGGTCAGACTCCAATTTCCTGCCTGTCTGGCCGCATTGCGAATAGCGCAAACAGCGTTGTCTTCTCGGGGCGGAACGGGTATCTTACTGCGTCTTACTTAGGGAGTTCCCCGCGATGGTGTCCGCGCGACAAGGCGATACAATTGTTTCGACCAAGGGCCAGGTGATCCTGCCCAAGGCGGTGCGTGACCGCCGGCGATGGGGGCCTGGAACCAGGCTTGTCGTGGAAGAGATGGCCGACGGCGTGTTGCTCAAGGCGGTGGATGCGTTCCCTCCGGCGCGGCCCGAGGACATTTTCGGCATGCTCCGTTATCGTGGCCCGGCCAAGACATTGGCCGAAATGGACGAAGGCATCGCGAAAGAAATCCGGCGGCGTCATGCGCGCGGTCGATACTAACGTCCTCATCCGGTATCTTACCGCCGATGACTCGCGGCAGTCAGCCGCGGCACGGCGCGTGATTGATCACGAACATATATTTGTAACCATCACGGTCCTGATTGAGATGGAGTGGGTGCTGCGAAGCGTCTATTCATTTGAACTCGGGGAAATCGTATCCGCCCTCCGCACCCTGGGTGGGCATCCGCTCATTTCCATTGAGCACAGTGATCGGGTTTGGCGTGCACTCGAATGGGCAGAACAAGGTCTCGATTTCGCCGACGCCTTGCATCTCGCGGGCGCAGAACAATGTGCAGGCTTCATATCGTTCGACCGTTCACTCGTCCGTAAAGCGAAGGGGCTGACATCGATCGCGGTGACGGCGCCGTAGGTTGTTACCCGCGGGCGAAATTGGTGTCGGACCGCGAATTGAGTCTGTTTTTGGCGATGCACTCGCTATTCAGTGCAAGTCAGGTCCTTGAATGCTAACGCCAATCTATTGGATCGGAATCCAAAGCGAAGGTCGCTTGGGGATCATGCCTCGCCCTCGCTCGGGCGATTGGTTGCGGGACGAAGTGTCGAATGGGGATCGGCAGGTATCGGTGTCGTCGTGAGTCTCCTTGAGGCACATGAGGTTCAAGAACTACAACTTACCGATGAAGCCATTCTATGCGGCAAGGCAAATATCGGTTTCGAATCGTTTCCCGTGGCGGATCGCAGTGTACCGTTATCGATGTCGAAGACTGCAGCCCTGGTTCAGCTGCTAGTCGATTATATGCGCGCAGGTTCTTCGGTAGCGATCCACTGCCGGATGGGAATCGGCCGTTCTGCGTTGCTAGCGGCGTGTGTTCTCGTCCGTGAAGGCATCAAGGCAAGTGCGGCGTTCGATTTGATTTCAGCCGCACGCGGACTGCGAGTGCCTGATACCGATGTTCAAGTTCAATGGCTCCGTGAGTTCGACCAGGAAACTCAAAGGCGCTGAGTCTTATTGCCTTGGTAAAGGCGCACCATTTCGCGGGACCGAATTCGGTGTCTGACCCCAATTAAGATTGGTGGTTACCTCCGTCCCTCCGCCATCAGCCGATGCAACGCGACCAGGGCCGAGGTGGCGGGTTGGTCGGTGTGGTGGATGGTCAGCGACCAGCCGTAAGACTGAGCGAGGGCCTTGAGGCCGTCGCGATGGGCGGCGAAGCGCTGTTGGTACCCGGCGCGCGCGTCCTCGACCCGATCGATCACCACCGCGCCCTCGCTTTCGAGGTCCTCGAAACGCACGCGGCCGGCGAAGGGCAGTAGTTCTTCGGCGGGGTCGAGCACTTGAATCATATGAAGATCGATCTGGCGGTCGGCGAAGGGCCTGAGCGCGTCGGCGATCTGTTCGACCGGCTGCAAAAAGTCGCTGACGATGAGGGCGGCCGAGTGGCGGGGCAGTGGCCATTCGAACCGCGCGGTCGCGGCATTCGGGGGTGATGACAGTTCACCCGCAAGTCCTTCGATTACTTGCATCAGCGCCAATCGGCCGGTCGCGGCGCCGCGCACGGGCTCGCCCGCGGCGGACAATCGGATCAGGCGCTCGCCGCCTTCGATCAGAAGAATGCCCGCAGCCGCGGTGAGCACCGCCGCGCGCTCGGCCTTGAGCGCGAGATTTTTGGTCGAGCGATAGCGCATCGAGGCGCTGGCGTCGCACCACAGGATCGCCGACTGCGCCGCCGCCCATTCGCGCTCTCGGACGAACATGGCATCCGACTTGGCCGACTGGCGCCAGTCGATCGCCTGGGGCGCATCATCTGGGGAAAAGGGCCGGAACTGCCAGAAGGTCTCGCCCAGACCCGGCCGCCGCCGGCCGTGGCTGCCGAGATTGAGATTGGCCGCCACGCGTTGCGCCGCGATCAACAACCCCGGCAGCGTCGCGGCCGACGCTTCGGCGTCGTGTTCGATCCGGCGAAAGGCGGGCCGCGCGGTCACGGCGAGATCAGTTGGCGTCGATGGTCGCGCATAGCCGCGCGATCAGGCCCGGGACTGTCTGGCCATCGGCGCGCGCGGCGAACGTCAGCGCCATGCGGTGCTGCAGCACGGGGCGCGCCAGCGCGAGCACGTCGTCGACTGACGGCGCAAGGCGCCCCTGAACCAGCGCGCGCGCGCGCGCCGCCAGCATCAACGCCTGGCTGGCGCGCGGACCCGGGCCCCACGCGACTTGCGTTTTAACCTCGGGCAAGCTCGCCATCTCGGGACGTCCGGCGCGCACCAGTTTCAGAATCGCATTGACGACGCTTTCGCCAACCGGAATTTGCCGGACCAGTTTCTGCATCTCCATCAGCTCGTCGGCGCCGAACACCCGCCGCGGTTCGGGCGTCGAGGCCCCCGTGGTGCGCAGCATGATCTCGCGCTCGGCGCCGGCGTCCGGGTAGCCGATGTCGATCTGCATCAGGAAGCGGTCGAGCTGGGCTTCGGGCAGGGGATAGGTGCCTTCCTGCTCGATGGGGTTTTGCGTCGCCAGCACATGAAACGGCTGCGGCACGGCATGGGCGTGACCCGCCACCGAGACGCGATGCTCCTGCATCGCTTGCAACAGGGCAGACTGCGTCCGCGGGCTGGCCCGATTGATTTCGTCGGCCATCAGCAGTTGGCAGAACACCGGACCCGGAATGAACCGGAAGGTGCGCCGGCCGCCGGCGCCGTCTTCGAGCACTTCGGAACCGAGGATATCGGCCGGCATCAGATCGGGCGTGAACTGAATGCGCTTGTCATCGAGCCCGAGCACGGTGCCGAGGGTTTGCACCAGCTTGGTCTTGGCGAGGCCGGGCACGCCGATTAGCAGCGCATGACCGCCGGCGAGGAGCGTCATCAGGCACTCTTCTACGACTTGGCTTTGGCCATAAATCACCTGTTCGACCGCATCGCGCGCGGCCTTGATCTTGGCCATGGCCCGTTCGGCCTCGGCGACCGCATTTGAACTCGGGGCAGAAGCCACTGCCGCGTCGCTTTGTGGTAGGATTGCCGTCACGTTCTTGTCTCCCGTCGAATCGGCTTGATGCAGCGAGTATGGAATCCTCCACCCCGGCACTAGAAGTGAAATCTCAGGCCTCCGGCGGTCAAGTTCGCCTGCCGCCGATCTGCGGTGACTTCAATATGCGGATCGATCGCAACGGCACCTGGTATTACCAGAATTCGCCCATCGGCCGGATTGCGCTGGTCAAATTGTTCTCGACCGTGCTGCGTCGTGACGAGGAGGGGACCTATTGGCTGACCACGCTGGTCGAAAATGGCCGGATCGAAGTCGAGGACGTACCCTTTATCGCGGTGGAACTGACCCGCGAAGGAGTGGGCAAGGATCAGGTGGTGTGGTTTCGCACCAATCTCGACGACACCGTAACCCTCGGCCCCGCCCATCCGTTGCGCATGGCGCCGGTCAAGGGCGACGGCGAGCCGGCACCTTATATTCGGGTACGCGCTAATCTGGAGGCGCGGCTAGCCCGTTCGGTCTACTATCATCTGATCGAGCTGTGCGAACCGGCAGCCGACGACCCTGACGTGTTGGGACTATGGAGCAGCGGGCACTTTTATCCGATCGGACGGACAACCGACGCCGGCCAACGCTGAGCCGCGACGAGTTTCGCGCGCGGCTCGCGGCGCCACGCCGCGCCATCGAGCACGGCGACGTTGCAACGGCCATGAGACTGATGGCGCGCGGCACGTTGACCAGGTACGACACCGACAAATTAGGCCCGTTGCCGTCGAGCGGCATTCCCTACGATCGGGCGGTCAAAATGAAACGCACGCCCGCGGCGGTGTTGGTGCCGCTGATCGAGGCACAGGGTTCGTTCTCCGTGCTCCTCACCATGCGTCCGGCGGACATGAAAAAGCACGCCGGACAAATCGCTTTCCCGGGTGGGCGGATGGAGCAGGGTGATGCCGATGCCGTCGCGTGCGCCTTGCGCGAAGCCGAAGAAGAAGTTGGCCTCGATCCGGCGCAGGTGGAAATTCTGGGCCGGCTCGACCCATATCTCACCATCACCGGCTATGAGGTGACGCCGGTGGTGGGCGCCATTCGTGGCCCCGTGACGCCGGTGCCCGATCCGATCGAAGTGGCCGACGCGTTCGAAGTGCCGCTGGATTTTCTGCTTGACCCCGAGAACCACCAACGCGTCGAGCGCGAGTTCAATGGCCTGCGCCGGGCCTATTACGCGGTGCCCTATCACGAGCGATACATCTGGGGCGCGACCGCCGGCATGATTCTGAATTTCTATGACATTCTGACGGGTGCGGCCGGACCATGATTCGCACGCTCCTCCAATATGGCATTCCGTTTCTGCTGCCGCTTGCCGGTTACGCGGCGTGGGTCTGGTATCGCAACGCCTACGCTGATCGCCACGAAGGCGCCCTGCCCAAGTTCGAGGAAGGCCCTTGGCCGGCGATGTTGTTGCTGGGCGCTGTTTTGATGGCGGCCAGCATGGCCTATACCGCGCTGACCTCGGGCGCGAGTTCGGACGCGACTTATGTTCCGCCTCGTGTCGAGGACGGCAAGGTCATCCCCGGTCAATTCATCGAACCGGGCGAGCCGAAATAGCCATGACAACGCTGCGCCCGCCCTGGCTCGAAGACGCGGGGCTGAAGACGTTGCTTGGCGCGTTGGGCGCGCCGACGATCGACGTTCGTTTTGTCGGCGGCTGTGTACGCGATGCACTGCTCGGCCGCAGCGCTGCCGATTTCGACATCGGTACGCCGGAGGTGCCCGACAAAGTCATTGCGCGGCTTGAGGCGGCCAGGATCACTGTCGTTCCGACCGGCATCGCCCACGGCACGGTGACGGCGGTCATGGAGGGGCGTAACGTCGAGATCACCAGTTTGAGGCGCGATGTTGCGACCGACGGCCGGCACGCCACCGTCGCTTTCACCACCGATTGGAAACAGGACGCGGCGCGGCGCGACTTCACCATGAACGCGCTGTCGCTGACCCCGACGGGCGATCTCTTCGACTATTTCAAGGGCGCGTCGGATGCCCGCGTCGGCCGGCTGCGCTTCGTGGGTGACCCGGCCACGCGCATCAGGGAAGATCATCTTCGCATTCTGAGACTGTTCAGGTTCCAAGCCTGTTACGGGCAAAAATCGATCTCGCCGGCGCTGGTCGAAATCTGCAAACAGCACCGCGAGTTGTTGCGGAGTGTTTCGGCCGAACGCGTCAAGCAGGAACTGGCGAAGTTCCTCTCCGCGCCCAACCCAGTGCTGGCGATGTCGGCGATGTTGGCCTCGGACGTCTTCGGCGTCGTCTTGCCAGAATGCATCGGCGAGCAAAATCTGCTCAAGCTGGTGATGGCCGAACATGCTTACGGAATACCTCCTCGCTGGACGGTGCGATTAGCCGCGATGCTGCCCGAGTCCGGTGTCGCGCCTTTGGGTGAGCGGCTGAAACTCTCCAACGCCGAGAACACCGAACTCGTGCAACTCACCGCTCCCAATCCCAGGATCTGGCTTGGCATGCCGCGGGTGGCGCTCGACGCCGCGCTATATCAAAGCGGTCGCGATCTGGTTCTTTCGCGCATGGTTCTCGCTGTCGCGCATGGGCGGCAATTGGGCGGATGGGCGCCGATGGCCTCGACCGTGCGGCAATGGAGCGCAAAGCCGCTGCCGATTTCGGGCGACGACGTTGTTGCCCTTGGGATCGCGCCCGGACCCGCGGTTGGCGCCGCCCTCAAGAAAGCCGAGAGCGCCTGGATCGGGTCGGGCTTCACCGCGTCCCGCGATCAACTGCTCGCGGCCACAAAAGAAACGGCCCCGGGAGGGGGCTCCGGGGCCGTGTAGCTTTTCGAGGACGGTGTTCCGAGGGGTACGGAACTTTTGGGGATCCTCGTTAAACCCGGCGACCGTGTTCAGGAGTTGGGGGACGGCCGCCGTCTACAATGCCAACGTGGGGTCGCGGGGGTTACAGGACCATGGTCCCGGCATGAACTCTTTGTCATCGAGTCAAACTACAGAAATTTATTTTAGAATCAATTGGTTGAACCATCCCAACTGGCGGCCCGCCTCGCCCAAGACCATGGCCGCGGCAATGACGACGTTGAGCGATCGCAAGTCGCCGGCGATGGGAATCCGCACGGTCGAGTCGGCGGCGGCGTGAACGTTCTCGGGCACGCCGTGACTTTCGCGGCCAAGCAGCAGAGTGTCAGCCGATGTGTAGTCGAGAGCGAGGTGTGTGCTCGATGCCGACGTTGTCAACAAGACAATGCGTCGGCCGGCGCTGCGCGAGGCCGATAGAAACGCATCCCAGGAAACGTGCCGGATCAGTTCGCACGCATCGCCATAGTCCATTGCCGTGCGTTTCAGGCGCTTTTCGTCAAACGGAAAACCGCACGGTTCGATGATCTCGAGCGGCACCCGAAAACACGCGGCCAGCCGCATCATGGCGCCGGTATTCTGGGGGATATCCGGTTGATAAAGCGCAAGCCGCATCTCAAGACCCTTGTTTGCCAACGATTCGCGGTAGGTTGTTCATAACCCCCTCACATTGCTGGAAAAAGCTGCTTTGCAGGATGCGACTTCCGGGTCGCGAGGCCTTTTCAATCCGGGGGATTTATTCTATACCCCGAATGCCGAAAACCCTTTCCGTACCAACGGCTTCAGGCCGTTGCCCGGGGGCGGGCGGGTGCCGGCTTGTGGCGTTCCATGCCGCCGTTGGCAACGCAGTAGCGGCGTGGAGCAACGTTCTTAAGGGATCAAACAAATGGCCAATTCGGCATCGGCCCAACCATCGCCAGCTCCAGCGGGAGCCGACGGTGAAACGCGGCGCGATTTCCTGCTCTATTCCACGGTCGCTTTTGGCGCTGTCGGCACCGCCATGATGGTGTGGCCGCTGATCGACAGCATGAATCCCGCAGCCGATACGCTCGCGCTCTCGACCACCGAATTCAATCTCTCGGGCGTTCAAGAGGGCCAGGGCGTGGTCATCATCTGGCGCGGCAAGCCGGTGTTCGTGCGGTATCGCACGCAAAAGGAAATCGACGACGCGCGCGCGGTTGCGCTCGCCGATTTGATCGACCCTGCCAAGGACGAGGATCGCGTCCAAAAGGATCAAGACAAGTATTTGATCCTGGTTGGCGTCTGCACCCACCTGGGCTGCATTCCACTCGGCTCGAAAGCCATGGAGACCCGCGGCGAATATGGAGGCTGGTTCTGCCCCTGCCATGGATCGCACTACGACACGTCGGGTCGCATTCGCAAAGGTCCCGCGCCGGCAAACCTTGAGGTGCCGCCGTATACCTTCATCAGCGATACCACCGTGCGGATCGGTTAGGAGCAGGCCCGATGAGCACTGAAAAATCAGTCCTACAGCGCGCCTTCGAGTGGCATGAGCAACGCCTGCCGATCGGCGGCTTTATCGACGGCGTGATCGGCACCAAGTACCCGGCGCCGAAAAATCTGAACTACTGGTGGAACTTCGGCTCGCTCAACGGATTGATGCTGGTGATCATGATCGCCTCCGGCATCTTTCTCGCCATGAACTACACGCCGCACAAGGACTTCGCCTTCGACTCGGTCGAGCGCATCATGCGTGACGTGAACTATGGCTGGGTCATGCGCTACATGCATGCCAACGGCGCCAGTTTCTTCTTCATCGTCGTCTACATCCACATCTTCCGCGGCATGTACTACGGCAGCTACAAGAACCCGCGCGAAGTGCTGTGGTGGATCGGCATCCTGATCTTCCTCGCCATGATGGCGACCGCCTTCATGGGCTACGTGCTGCCGTGGGGCCAGATGAGTTTCTGGGGTGCGACCGTGATCACCAATCTGTTCTCGGCGATCCCGGTGGTGGGAGATTCCATCGTGACCTTCTTGTGGGGCGGCTTCTCGGTCGAAAACCCGACCTTGAACCGCTTCTTCTCGCTCCACTACCTGTTGCCGTTCGTCATTTTTGGCTTGGTCGTGTTTCACGTCTGGGCGCTGCACCTGCCTGGCTCGAACAATCCGCTCGGTATCGAAGCGACGCCGGCCGACAAGATTCCCTTCCATCCGTACTACACGGCGAAGGACTTTTTCGGCGTCGGCGTGTTCATGCTGATCTACTTCGCGGTCGTGTTCTGGGCGCCCAACATGCTTGGCGATCCGCTCAACTACGAGAAAGCCAACCCGCTGGTTACGCCCGCGCACATCGTGCCGGAATGGTACTTCCTGCCGTTCTACGCCATCCTACGCGCGATCCCGGACAAACTGCTTGGCGTCATCGCCATGTTCGGATCGATCCTGATCCTGTTTGCGCTGCCGTGGCTCGACACGTCGCGGATCCGCTCGGCCGTGTTCCGCCCGATTTACAAGTGGTTTTTGTGGCTCTTCGTGATTGACTGCGCCGTTCTCACCTGGTGTGGCGCGCAGTTGCCGGAAGGTCTGCCGTTGATCCTGAGCCGGGTCGGCACGTTCTGGTACTTCCTACATTTCCTGATCCTGTTGCCGATCATCGGCTGGGTGGAGACGCCAAAGCCGCTGCCGGCGAGTATCAGCGAAGCGGTCTTGAAGGGCCGGGGGTAAGCGCCATGAAAAAGATCATCCTAGCCGCCGCCGCGGTTCTCGCTCTGTCACCGGCTGTTCGCGCGGCTGAAGTCGGCCCAGAACTGATGCAGGTGCCGTGGTCGTTCGATGGCGCGTTCGGCAAGTTCGACAGGCTCCAACTTCAGCGAGGCCTTCAGGTCTATCGCGAAGTCTGCGCTTCGTGCCATTCGCTCAACTATGTCGCGTTCCGCAATCTGTCCGATCTCGGCTATAGCGAAGGCCAGATCAAGGCCATCGCCAACGAGTACGAGTATCCCGAAATCGACGACGAGGGCAGCGACACCACGCGAAAGGGCAAGCCATCGGATTACTTCCCGAACCCGTATCCAAACGAGAAGTTTGCCCGGGCGTCCAACAATGGCGCGCTGCCGCCCGATCTGTCGCTGGTGACCAAAAGCCGGCATCGTGACGGCCCGAACTACATTTACAGCCTGCTGCTCGGCTACGAAGACCCGCCGGCCGGCATGGAAGTGCTGGAAGGCATGAGCTACAACAAGTTCTTCTCGTCCGGCAGCTTCCAGATCGCCATGGTGAAGCAGATCGAGCCCGACAAGGTGACCTACGCCGACGGCACTGCCGCAACGCAGGAACAGATCGCGCAGGACATCACCGCATTCCTGCATTGGGCGGCCGAGCCGAAACTCGAAGCCCGGCACGGCGCCGGCCTTCGTGTAATGCTCTACACGTTGATCTTCACGGTGCTGGCCTACCTTCTCAAGAAGCGCATCTGGGCGCGGCTCGATCAGAAGTAAGCAGGCCGATCCGACCGACATGAAAAACCGCCGGTTCGCGAGAGTCGGCGGTTTTTTCTTTGGCATTCTTCTTGCAGCGTCCGACCTGCATGCCGCATGCGCCGATCGGCCCGAGGCGCGATCGTCACTTGGGCGAATCACCGATGTCATGGCGACCGGGCGGCTCGTCGCCTATCAGCCGTCGGCCCTCAAATTCCTCGACGGTCGCGCCACCGCCGCCGCCGAACCATCGGTCCGCGCCGACTTGCTGGCGCTGCGCCCACGCTTTGACGGGCTGATCACCTACTCATCAATCAACGGCGCCGAGCGTGTCGCCGATGTTGCCGCGGAGCTCGGCTTCCGGGTCGTGATCTTGGGGCTGTGGGATCCTTCAAACGCGATTGAGCGCGACAATCTTGCAGCTGCTGCCGGGCGACACTCGGAGCTGGTCGCGGGTGTGTCGGTCGGCAACGAGATGGCTTTTGGTCGGCGCGGCGATCCCACGTCCATCGCGCGCTCGATGACGGCCATTCGCGACGCTTTACCGTCGTTGGCCATCTCGACAACCGAGCCGTTTCATTTGTTCCTGCAGCCCGAGTGGCAGGGCGCGCTCGGCGACATGGACCTGATGCTGGTCAACGTCCATCCGGTATTCGAGCCGTGGTTCCGCGACGCCGGCGACATTGATGCCGCTCAGTTCGTGATCAATGTCACAAACCTGCTGGCCGCGCAGTATTGCGGACCCATCTTGGTGAAAGAAACCGGCGTGCCAACGGCCCCGGCCGAACTTGGTTTCTCGCTTGCGCGCCAGGCGTCGTTCTATCGCGAACTCCAGACTCGCTTCGCCCCCAGTCGCACGCGAGCGTTCGCCTATTTCTCGGCCTTCGACGCTGCCTGGCGCGCCTTTGATGCACACCCGGTTCCGGGCGCACATCCCGAGGAAGCGCATTGGGGCCTGTTTGACGAGACCCGTAATCCGAAACCGGCAGTCAGCGACATTCCCCTGCTGAGGGGTAGGCCGTGAAATCGTTCACGCGACCTTGATCAGCTTCTGCCCAATCAGTCGCCCGAACGTCATTGCCGGCATCACCGCCATGCCGTTGACCAAGGCGTTGCCGACGGTCGACGCCGAACCGATCACTTCGCCCGCCGCGTACAGATTCGGCACCGACGTGCCGGCCTTGGTCATGACGCGCAAATCCTTGTCCACCGCCAATCCGGCGTAGGTCAGGAGCGTCGTGCCCTGAAGGCGAACGGCATAGAAGGGGCCGGTGTCGCCGATCGGCATCGGCATGTGTTTCCGGCCGAGAGTGTCGTTGCCCGAGGCCTGCGCCTTGTTGTAATCGGCGGCCGACTTGGCAAGTCCGGCGCCGTCGATGCCGGCTTTTGTCGCCAACTCGGACAGGCTCGCCGCCTTGGTGAAGTAGTGCTGACGGTTGAACGCGTCTTCGACCGCTTCGGGCGTCATGCGCGGGAACAGCGTCGGCGACTTGTCGCGGATCGCCTGATTGAAGATCACCCAATGACGATGCCCGGGTTGGCGGCCAAGCGCCTTCTCCCGCCCGTCGATATCGGTGCTCTCCTCGTTGATGAACCGTTCGCCGCGGACATTGACGAAAATCTCCCATGGCACGCGGCGCTCGGCGGCGACGTCGGCAAAACCCCAGGCGGGCGACGGAAAGTTGAAGTCGGTCAGGATTTGACCGAAGCCGCAGTTATATTTATCGCCGCCGTGGATGTATCCGCCGGCCTGCTCTCCGAGCAGCAATCCGCCGCCGGTGTTCGTGGGATAACCGATGCGTTGATAGGGCGGCACGCCATTGTGCAGTTCCATGTGCAGCTTGACGTTATTGAGGCAGCCGCCGGTGGCGAGCGCGACGTTGCGCGCGCGATAGTCGGTGCGTTTTCCTTCGGGGTCGGCGCCGACGACGCCCGCGACCGCGCCGTCTTTGCCCATGATCAGTTCGACGGCGTCGGTGTTGAAGAGAATTTTCAAATTGCCGGACTTGAGCGCCGCGTTGACCTCGGGTTCGAGAATCTTGAGCACCGAGACGCCGGCTTCCTTGCCCCATTGATAGCGTGGCGTGGAGTCGGGCGTATGGCCCGATCCCGTCACAGCCGGATGATCGGGCAGCACGGCGAAGCCCTTGTCCATCAGCCAGTCCATGGTCCAGCCGGCGTTGTCGACCGCGACGCGCACGAGGTGCGGCACCGCGGTGTTGTTGCAGACGCGCATGACATCCGCGTAGTGCATGTCGGGCGTATCGGTGATGCCCTTCGACTTCTGCAACTTGGTTCCGGCCGCCGTCATCCGCGCGCCCGAGCGATCCAAAGTTCCGCCAAGGCGGTGGGATTTTTCGATCGCCAGCACCTTGGCGCCACGTTGAGCGGCGAAGATCGCGGCCGGCAGACCAGCCGTACCGGCGCCGACCACGATCAGATCGTAGTCGTCGGCCGCCCAGGCGCGCCGTCCCGCAGACGGTAATGCGGTCATGGCGGTAACGGCCGCACCGCCGATCAGGATATCGCGGCGCGAAGGACCGAAATTGAACCCGTTGGTCACAAGCGGCATGGCGGCCTCCTCATTGGGAGGTGCGACGGTAGTGGGTTTTCAGAAGACAATCCAAGCCAATTTCGCCGCACGCAGGAGCTCGGTCCCAGGGGCCATGCTGGACCTGCGCTTTCGACACAGAAATCCGAATGATTGCGCGACGAAAACAAATCCCAATATCAACGACCAGTTGCTCGTCGCCGCCTAAGCGCTGAAGGCGACGTTGGCTATTGTGGACGATCAAGCCTGATGCGACTGTCTTGGCCGCTGCCACGCATCAAGCAAGTCTGCCGTCTTTGCTTGACAGAACTCAGTCTCAGGCCGCTTTGACGAGGAAACGTCCGGGTCTCGACCGGCGCGGCAGGTTTACCGTGATTTGGACGTCGTGCCCCAGGGCGACCAGCCAGGTCGTGAGTCTATCAATCGAAAGGCTCGACATGCGGCCTCTCAATACCCGTGACAGCGCCGGTTGATCGGTTCGACAGATACGGGCGGCCTGCGACTGTGTGAGACGTCGCCGTTTGATCGTGCGCGCCATGGCGAGGATTAGTTCCGACTTTGCGATGGCTTCTGCGGCCTCCGCGTCGGAGAAGCCGATATCGTGGAAAACATTGCCGCTACTTACTTCGTATCCGATTTTCTTAGGCATGTGTTCAATTCTCCCGGTCAATCTCACGTGCGCGCTTCAATCGAGCGTCAATTCGGACGATGTCCTCGCGCGCCATGGCGCGGCCTGACTTCGACTTTTTCTTGAAAACATGCAGGACATAAACGCCTTTCAAGAGCTTTAAGGCATAGATGCTTCGGAAGGTGTCGCCGGCGAGGTCAGCCTTCAATTCGAATATACCAAATCCGAATTGGGGCAGAGGTTTGGCGTTCTCCGGTGTCTCGCCGAGCTGAACCTGCCACAGGCCGTGGCCGAACTCATAACGTACGTCACCCGGCAGATTTGCCATGTCTATCCGACTGCCGCCGATCCAGATCAAGTTTCGCACTGTGGATTATG
>VGEM01000054.1 GCA_016869315.1 Alphaproteobacteria bacterium
TGTTGTCCGGGGCCGTAGACATTGGCGGCGCGGGTAAACACAGCCGGCAGATTGCACGCCTCGCGATAGATCTTCACGGTCATATCGCCGGCGGCGCGCGACACGGCGTACGGTGTCGTCGGATTGAAACGCTGATCTTCGGTGATCCAGCCGTCGGTCGAGCCATAGACCTCGGGTGTCGTGACATGGACGTAGCGATCGAGGAAATCGAGATGCCTCAAGCGCTCTGCCAACAAAGATGTCGATACGGCATTGGTTCGCATCCAATGATCGGGATGGGTCCAGCTCTCGCCCACCATGCTCTGTGCGGCGAAATTGACGATGATGCCGATACGTTCCGTCCGAATCAGGTTGTCGAGCACGGCGAGATCGTGATTGAGGTCGATCCGATGGAATTGGAAGGCGTTGCTTGTTTTTGCCCAACGATATGGCAGGAACACCGCATTGGGCTCGCCCGACCGGCTGGCGCCGATGACATCGACCCCGCTTCGAAGCAGGTGGGCGGCAAAGCTCGCGCCCGAGAACGAGTTGCTGCCGAGAACGAGAACCTTGGTCATTGCTCAGCGCGAAAAGTCGATGATGCAACGACCCGAAGATTCGCCGGAACGCATCTTGCGGATGAGATCGTTGACCTGCGCCAGGCCAGCCACGTCGGTGATGATGTCGTTCAGGTCAATCTCGCGCGACGCGGCTAGGGCCATGTAGCGCGGAATGTCGGTTTGCGGCGCGGCCTCGCCACCGGTCGTGCCAACGATGGTGCGGCCGAAGTGAAGCGGCAGCGTATAGAGTTGGGTCGCAGCACCTTTCTTGGGCACGCCGACGAGAATGACGCGGCCTTGGCTCGACACCAAATCATAGCCTCGGGCAATCACCTCGGGCTGTCCGGTGTTGTCGATGAATACATCGGGCGGATGATCCGCGAAGGCTTTGCGAAGCTCCACCCAGGCATCCACTTTGGATCCGTCGATCGTCGACGTGGCGCCGCAACCGCGCGCCAATTCCAACCGGTTGGCGAAACGATCCACGGCCACGACAGCGCGGGCGCCAGCGAGGGCGGCGCCCTGGACAATGTTGAGACCGATGCCGCCGGCGCCAAACACGATTACGGTCTCGCCCAGGCGCACTTTGGCTCGGTTGTCGATGACGCCAAAGCCGGTCGTAACGGCACAGCCATAAAGCGCCGCCGTCTTGAGATCGGTTGTCGCTGGGATAACGGTCAGTCGATTCTCGGCAACGACCGTCCACTCATTGAAGGTGGTCACCCAGCCGGCGTTCACGACCTTGCCACGCCAGTCGTATTTCGGTGGCGTGGCCTCGATGCCCCGTGACGGTCGCCAGTGGAGGACCACGGCGTCGCCCGGTTTGGCATGCTTTACGCCGGGACCGACCGCGGCGACGAACCCCGAACCTTCATGTCCAAGCAAATGCGGCATCCAGGGATCGGGGCCTTTGACGCCGTCAATTTCCCCCAACTGCGAGCCACAAATTCCGCTGAACTTCAGGTGCACCATGACCTGGCCGACGTCGAGAGTGGCTGGCATCGATACGGTGTCGACGACCAGATCCCGGTTCTGAGCGACCAGGATCGCGGCTTTGGTCTCCCGCGGCGCATTGGCAATACCGGTCACGGTGTCAGCTTTTCTTGGCGACGGTGTCGCGGCGTTGGTAGAGCCACTGCATCAGCATGTGGCCGATGATCAGCTGCAGGTCTTCAGAAATCTGCATGTCGTCGATGGCGACATGGATTGGATGATTAGCCAGTGTCTTTGCCTTGCCACCGGAATAGCCAAGGATCGCATACGTCTCGATGCCAGTGCGATTGCAGTGCTCGAGGGCTGCGACGATATTGGCCGAGTTGCCGCTACCCGACAGTGCAATCGCAATGTCGCCTGGTTCGGCCAGTACGGCGAGCTGATTGACGAAGATCGAGGCGTAGCCCTCGTCATTGGCAAGGCAGGTCAGCACCGCGCTGTTGGCCGGCAGTGCCGTGACCTTGAGTCCGCTGCCGAAGGTCATGGAAATGCCGTAAATCCAGTCGTTGGCGATGTGGATCGCGTTGCCGGCAGAGCCGCCATTGCCGAACAGAAACACCTGCTTGCGGGTCGACCAGCAGCGCAGCAATGCGTCAGCTAGTTTGCCGACCCCGTCGACCGGAATATTTCGGCATGCGGCTGCCAGCCGTTCAGCATAGCCAGCCGCAAACTTGGAGAAGTCCGAGGTCATTTGAGGACCGTCTGTTGCATCCACTTGAGGCAATACCACCGGTCCTCGTCTTTGAGGCGGCCGGCGCGATAAGCATCGGCGATTTCCATGATGGCGTCACGCACTGTCTTGCGTGGTCTGAAGCCGGTTGCCAATAATTTATCGGAATTCACGCGATAAGAGCGCGGATCGTTGGAGGGTTTGATGTCGACTTTGGCAGGGATGTAGGCGGCGATGGCTTCGGCGATGGTTCGGATCGACAGGTTCTCGAAACCGGCATTGTAGATGCCGACGACGTCGGGGCGCTCGAGCAGGAACAGATAAAGATCGGTGATGTCGTCGATGTGGATGTTGGGCCTCGTCTGGTCGCCGCCAAGGACGGTGATCGCGCCTTTGGTGAGCGCCTGCATGGTCAGCATATTCACCGAAACGTCGAGCCGCATGCGACGCGACAAGCCACAGACCGTCGCCGGCCGCACGATCTGCACGATCATCTTGTCGGCGTAGCTGAGCAGTACGCGCTCGGCGACCATCTTGGTCTTGTTGTATTCGGAGATCGGAACCAGTTCGAGGTCCTCGGTGACCTGGGGTTCATCTTTGAGGCCATAGACGCTGCCCGACGAGGCGTAAATGAACCGCTTGATGCCATGGCGCGCGGCTTTGTCGGCGAGCCGCATGGTGGCGAGACAGGAAATTTCCCAGGTCAGTTTCGGATCGAGATCGCCCACGGGATCGTTGGCCACCGACGAAAGATGGACGATGGCGTCGATGCTAGTGAGATCGAGCTTCTCGGACTCGCGAACGTCGAACCTGCGGACTTCGAGATTAGGATGGGGTTCGAGGTCGTTGCCGAACCACATGATGTCGACGGCGACGACCTTGTGTCCGACCGCCAGCAGTTTCGGAACCAGAACGTTGCCCTTGTATCCACAGGCGCCAGTCACCAAAATTTTCATCGCCGATCCCAACTATACTCGGCCTCGGCTTTTGCCAGGGCCTCTTGTGTTCCGATGTCGCGATGGAACGTGCCGTTGAAAAACGTAAACCACCGTCCCGCCAACGGCGGCACCACATCACGGCAGAAATCGAACACGTCCGGGTGGTCGGCGACCCATCTGACAATTGCTTCCTCTATGATGAAAACTGCCGCATTGGCAAGGTTTCCGGGCGGGTTTTCGACTTTCTCGAACACCCGCTGTACGACGCCTGATCGGTCGAGCTCGACAATCCCGCAATCCTTGGGGCGGTCGGTGATGAAGGTCATCATGGTGCCCAAGCAGTCCGTTGGTCGCGCGGCGTGAGCGGCTGAAAAGGCGGCCAGGTCGAAGACCGAGAGATTGTCGGCGTGGGCGATGAAGGCAGGGCCTTGCCCCAGAAGTTGAGTGGCAAGAGCCCTGACTGTACCGGCTGTGCCGAGAATTTCGGGCTCATGGAAGAGATCGATCCGATCCGCCCATCGGCTCGTATTGCAGAACGCGCGAACTTGTTCTGGAAGGTAATGCGTATTGACAATGGCGCGTTCGATCCCGGCGGCCATGACCTGATCAAGCCAATACCCGAGAAGCGGCTTGCCGTGAATCCGGACCAGGCACTTTGGTGTCGTATCGGTCAATGGGCGCAGGCGCGTGCCAAGGCCCGCAGACAGTAATACCGCGCGCCGTGGCGTATGGCTCATTGCCGGACGGCGTCGCGGAGTTCGACCGGCGTGATCGGGATGTTGCCGACCCGGCCGGTTTGAATGCCGGCCGCGACGGCGCCCAAATAGGCCGCCTCCCAGGTCGACGCGCCAGCCGCGAGCGCCATGGCGCTTGCCGTGAGCATCGAATCTCCTGCGCCCGACACATCGCGCGGATTGCTGTTCAAGGCCGGCAGGCGATCCTCGACGCCCAACATCTTGGCGTGGGGGGCCGATACGATCAGCACGCCAGCGGCGCCGAGTTTCACGAAGGCGCTGGTACCCGACGTGACACCCAGTAGTTTGAAACCGAGCGCGGCAAGCCCGCTGTTCTGATCGCGAAGCGCAAGGCGGGCCTCGTATTCGGTGGCGGTCAGGAGGCGCGCGTGCTTGAAACGCGAAATGTCGCCGACTTGCGAACTGGACTGACTATCCGCCGCCAGCAAGATGCCCTGGGTCCTGGCCGTTGCCGTAACGTGATCGACCACCCGCTGCGGCAAGCAGCCGTAGTTGAAGTCGGAGAAGATCAGCAAGTTTGCCGACGTCATCGCCGCGTCGAGCATTTCGATCATCTTGTCTTGGAGCGCCCGAGAGATTTCGTGCTGCCGCAGATGGCTGACCCGAAGGAGCGTCTTGTCCTGGGCGCGGAAGCGCTGCTTCAACGTCGTCGGCCGGCTTTCGTCCCGAATCAGGCCCGTCTGAACCCGCAAATCGCTCAGCCGGCGCGCGGCGTCTTCGCCGACGCCATCATCGCCGACGACGGAAACGAACTTGACGCCTGCGCCCAACGCGGCCGCATGGGCTGCAACGATTCCCGCGCCGCCAACGAAACGGTCAACGCCGCGCGGCGTGACCACCAACGTCGGGTCCTCGCGCGACATCCCGAGCGCCTCGCAATGAAGGTACTCGTCAATTATCAGATCGCCGACGACAACGACGGAGAGGCGCGACAGCGCAGATATCCGTTCCTCCAGCCCCGCAGAAGTCAAACTGTGCCGGCGCAGAAAATCGCGCGGTACACTGAGGCCAGCGCCGTGCGCGGCCCGCTGGTCGAATTTCAGCAGTTCGGCGCCCGAATAGGTCGATTCGCCCGACGAGAACAAAAGCTTGCCGCCGTAGGATGCGAGGATGGGCTCCTCAAGATTGGCTTGGCCCTCGAATTCCTTGCCCTTGACCACGATGTGCGGCCGCAGCGCCTTGAGGTGCGCCTCGACGCCGTCATCCAGGATGACGACATCGGTGACAATGCCAAGTTCGCGCAAGGCTTCGGCGCGCTCGGCCGGCGTTGGAATATCGTTCGATGGTTGCAAGGCCGACACGCCGACGACCAGTCGTTCCCCGCACTCGGCCGCAAAGCGGAGCAGGCGCACATGGCCGGGGTGCAGCGCAAAAAAATTTCCCGAAACAAAGACGATGGTGTCTTTCTTGCTCATCGGCGGTTGTGTCAGGCTTCTTCGGCGATTTGTTGCAGGTAACGTCCGTAGGCGGTCTTCGCGAGAGTTTGGCCGAGGCGCAGCAGTTGCGCCTTATCGATGTAGCCACGTCGGAAAGCGATTTCTTCGGGGCACGCAACCATCACGCCCTGGCGACTCTCGATTGTCTCGACGAAATGCGAGGCTTGGAGCAAGCCTTGCGGGCTTCCGGTGTCGAGCCACGCGATGCCGCGGCCGAACGGTCTCACCTTGAGCAAACCGTCAGCAAGGTAACTCTTCATGACATCGACGATTTCGAGTTCACCTCGGGTCGAGGGTTTCAGGTTTCGTGCGATTTCGACGACACGACCGTCGCACACATAGAGGCCGGTCACGGCGGTCGACGATTTGGGGTTGGCCGGTTTTTCTTCGAGGCTCAGAACTTTTCCCGCCTTATCCATTTCGACGACGCCGAAGTTCTGTGGGTCATTGACCCGATACCCGAACACGGTCATGCCGGTGTTGGCATCGAAGGCGGACTGCATGATGCCCGACAGGTTGTCGCCGAAGAATACGTTGTCGCCCAAAATAAGCGTGCAAGGTGACCCAGCGATGTAGTCCGCACCGATCTTGAACGCCTCGGGCAGCCCGCCTGGCCTCGCCTGCTCGGCGTAGCTGATGCGAATGCCCCAAGATTTTCCATCGCCCAGCAAATTCTCGAACGGCGCGCGATCAGCCGGCGATGTGACGATCAGAAAATCTTGAATGCCACCCAGCATTAGCGTGGTCAGCGGGTAATAGATCAGTGGCTTGTTGAAGATCGGCAGCAGCTGCTTGTTGACCGCCCGTGTAATCGGGTAGAGCCGGGTTCCGCTGCCGCCGGCCAGAATCAGACCCTTCATGAATGGCATCCACGTATCGATGAAAAGGCGCGAAAATCGGCGCCGACCGGGGCTAATTCGCGGTATTGGCCCTTTTTGGTCAAGGGCTCTTTGCAACGCCCCGACGAATGGGTGAGGATAATGCCCCGTAATCTGGCAACCAGGACTACTATGACATGAGTTTAATGGGTGTTGTCGCCGTGATCGGCGGTTCGCGGGGCCTTGGCGCGACCGTGTCCGCGGCGGCAGCGAAAGCCGGGTATGCTGTCGCCGTGGGATATGCCGCGGACGCCGCAGCCGCGACGGCGGTCGTTGCCGACATTGGTAAGGCTGGAGGGCGCGCCGGGGCGTTTCAGGTCGACATTACGTCGCGCGACTCAGTTGGTGGATTCTTGGCCGCTGCCGGGCGCGCGTTCGGAAAGGTCACGGGGGTCGCCAACTGCGCCGGATTCAGCGGTGGCCGGAAGACGCTCGCCGAGCTTGACCAAGCGACGCTTGATCGTGTCCTCGCCGTCAATGTGTCGGGCGCATTCAACTGCGCCCAAGCGGCCATAGCGCACATGCGGGGCAAAGGCGGGGCAATCGTTAACGTCTCATCGGCCGTGGTATCGACCGGCGGCTTCAGGCTGGCGCACTACGCCGCCGCCAAAGGTGCGATCGAAGCGCTGACCCGAAGCCTGGCCTGGGAAGCCGCCGAAGCCGGCGTGCGGATCAATGCGGTCGCGCCTGGCGCCATCGCGGGCGAAGGGGCCGGCACGGGCTCAAATTACGCCAAGTCCGCGCCACTGCAGCGCGAGGCGCGGCCGGACGAGGTGGCCGCGGCAATTCTTTGGTTGCTGTCGGATGCGTCGTCCTACATCACTGGCGCCGTCATTCCGGTCACAGGCGGGCGGTAGGGCACTGCGAATTCCTGAGTCAGATGCGGTTTGTGCCGGGTGGGCTGTACCAAGAGCCGATTGAGGACATTGGCATTATCCGCGGACGAAAAAGTCGACCTGGCGATTGAGCTCCAGAATCTGCTCGACAGACGCCTTTGAGAGTGGCCCGCGCAGACTGGCGCCGGCGTTCTCGATCACTTCGCGGTCGGTCAGAGGGCCGGGCAGGACAACCGCGACGGCCGGAAACGAGAGGCAGAATCGCAAAGCAGACTGAGCCATGGTCTCGCCCGGCTGTGGAGCGGCGAGGGACGTGGCGCGGTGGGCGCCGTCGGCCCAGGCTCGCTTCTGGGCCTTGGACCATGCATTGCGGTGATCGCCGGCAGGAAATGTCGTGGTCTCGTCGACGGCGCCGCTCAGGAATCCGAAACACAGCGGCGTGCGCGCAATGACGGCCGTGCCTCGGGCCTGGGCTTTATCGAGAAGGCCGCTGGTGACGGCCCTCACATCCAACATGTTCAAATTGACCTGAATGACCGGCACGTCGTGATGATCGAGGATGGCCATGCCGTCAGCCGGGCTTTTGACCGAAAGACCCCAGAACGCGAGCGCGCCTGACGATACGTGGCTTTCGAGAAACGCAATGATTTCCGGATTCGCGGTCAAATGCGCTGACGTCGGGTTATGAAGCAGTAAGCCCCCGGGCGCACGCCCGAGGCGCTGCTGGCTGCCGGCCAAAGAATCCTTGAGCGCGGCTGGGCTGAAATCCAACGGCTCGCCAAACCTGGGAATGCCAGCCTTTGTCGAGACGATCAGCGGACTTGCGGCTCGCTTGGCAAGGGCGCCGAGAAGTACCTCGCTGTGGCCGTCACCGTAGGCCGCCGCGGTATCGAAGAAATTAATTCCACAACCGACGGCAGTGTCGAGCGCGCGATTGGATTGATCGTCATTGGTTTCGCCATAGGACGTTTCGCCGGCCGTGCGGCCACCGATGCCCCAAGTGCCGAAGCCGATTTCTGAAACGTCGAGGTTGAAGCGCCCAAATTTCCGGGTGCGAACCCGCGGCAGATTGGCTGGCGGGACGTTCTCAGTAGTGGCCGGCAATTTCTTTCTCGACCGCTTTGCCGGTGTAAAGGTAGGCGCCCTTCTTATTTCCCCACCACACCACTTCACGGCACCAGTCGTTAAATGTCGAGAACGTCCGCGCGCCGCGATCGACACGGACAGTGGTAGGTTTCGGATTGAGATCGGCCGGGGTTCCGTTGCGCACGGCCGTGCAGAACCCGAGGATGTCGTGGCTTGTCTTGATCTCCATCGTGCCCTTGAGCGAGGGCTGGCAGACGAGCTGCCGGTTGAGATCGAACGACTCTTCCAGGGTCTTCCGGCCGTCTGGCGACAGTTCGTTTGCCAACAAGCTGGTCATGATGGCCTTGGCTTCGGCGTAGACAGTATCGATTTTTGCCTCGGCAACGAGGCGAATGAACGCGTACTCGTCCATCGGCCAGTAAACGCCGAGCCAGTCGGCGGCGTAAGTGTATTCGGGTCCGCCCTGCTGCATCGACGCCGCCGACTCTTCGAAGAAGTCCTGGATCTTCTTGAGTTCCGGATACTTGGCGCCATCGACATCCATCAGCGCTTCGAACAGGCGGCGATGATTGATGCCGGTCAGATGGTGCGCCACCATGATCGGCATTTGCATGATCTTGTCGAAATAGAAGAATGCCGCGGTCCAGCCGAAGCGCCGCGCCCGGCGCCAGTCGGCGCGCTGCATTGAATAGGTCGAGACCACCAGCTGCTGGATCTCCGGCACATCGTCTTCGAGCGCCTCGCGGCTGCCGTGGATGTTGATACTCTCGGATTCGACCGTCTCCATCTTGTATTTCTCGATGTAGGCGGGGTCGCCCATCTCGGCGTTGGGCAGAATGGAGAGGTTGTTGAACTGGATACGGTTGTGCTGGCCGGTCTCGATCAGCCGGGCAACGCCGTCGGCGAACGACGCATAAGTCTCACCGGGCAGGCCAAGGATGAGATCGGAGTAAGTCTCGACACTGTCGCGCGAGAACCGGCGTTGCAGTTCGAGGTAGGTGTCGAGTGAGATGTTGTCGCGCTTGATGTTCTTGAGCGTGGTTTCGTCGATGCTCTGCATCGACAAGGCGACGCCTTTGTTGAGCCCTGCGTCCGAAAGAATTTTCTGTGTCGCGTAGGCGCGCTCGGTTGCGTTCTTGGTGTTCTGGACTGACAGGGCGTGCGGGTAGCCGGTCGCCTTCTTGGTCGCGGCCACTTTGGTGGCAATGTCGACGTCACGCGGCAGAATGCCGAAATTGGCATCGCAGCAGAACACATACTCGATCTTGTTGTCGGCGAACCACTGAACTTCCGCCAGCAACCTGTCGATCTCGAACTGGTTGACCTTGGTCGCGGTTGCCGAGCCCCAGTCGCAAAACGTGCACTGAAACGGGCAACCGCGATTGGTTTCCCACAGTCCAATCCAGACTTCGTTCGGATTGGCTTCGATGAGTGGTTTGAAAGTACCGCTGAGAAACGGCGAGGGCGCCTGAGCGAGGGATCGCATCCGCGCTGCCTGTGAATTGCGGTGATAGATGCCGGATGCGTCAACGAAACTTGCCGAGCTCACCTTCGACCAATCGCGTGACCGGACATTCTCAAGAAACTGCAGGAACGGAATTTCGCCTTCGCCATGAATGGCAAGATCGATGAAGGGATGGGCTCGCACGAAGGGCTCGCCGCGATCTGGCACGTGAGGGCCGCCGACGACGATCACGACGTTGGGATTTTTGGCTTTCAGGCGCCGGGCAATCTCAAGCGAGATCTTGGCATTCCAGACGTAGAGGCTGATGCCGACCACCTCGGCCTCAAGCAACGCTTCGACCGCTTGCCCGATGGGCACGCGCTTGTAGATCGACGGCAGGAATCGATATCGGGCAGGCTCGGCTGCGTTCTGGCGAATATACGATTCAAGGCAGCCGACCGAATAAGGCAGATAGTTCTGACCCGAGAAGCTGTTGTTGATCTGGACCAGGCCGATCGAGAGCGGACGCGATGCAGTCATCGGCGAAGATTCCATGAATGTTTAGCCAGCTTCAGCAGCCGGGCTGGGCGGTACGTGCGCGCAGACATATCTATTGGCAAGGCCCGACTCAAGTTACACGGTCCTCCGCTATGGTCTCACTCGTAAGCAGCCTCGGTCAAGATTCGGTAAAGATTTGAAGAGTATACTCTATCCCCCGGACGACACCGGCTTTGCGGCCCTGCCAATCAATGACACATTAAGGACATGACACTGGTGCGACCCGAATCGAATTCCAACGGCAATAAACCCCGTGCGCTGATCACCGGCATTACCGGCATGGTCGGCTCGCACCTGGCCGAATTCCTGTTAGAGGCTACGGATTGGGACATATACGGCCTTTGCCGATGGCGCAGCCCGCTCAGCAACGTTGAGGCCTTGATCCCGCGTATTAACCGGCGCGATCGGATCTTCATGCTTTATGGCGATTTGCGCGACGACCTGTCGATCAAGCGCGCCGTGACCGAGGCCAAGCCCGACTACGTATTTCATTTGGCGGCGCAAAGCTATCCTCAGGTCAGTTTCTCGGCTCCAATCGATACCCTCGAAACCAATGTGCAGGGCACCGTGCGGGTGCTCGATGCCGTTCTACAGACCAACAAAGATGCCGTCGTCCACGTCTGCTCGTCGTCGGAAGTTTTTGGCCGGGTGCCGAAGGAGAAGGTGCCGATCAACGAGGAATGCTCATTCCATCCAGCGTCGCCCTACGCCATTTCCAAGGTCGGGACTGACCTGGTTGGCCGCTACTATGCCGAGGCGTTCGGTCTAAAGACACTGACGACGCGAATGTTCACCCACACCGGTCCGCGTCGCGGCGATGTCTTCGCCGAGTCAAGTTTCGCCAAGCAGATCGCGCTCGCCGAGAAAGGCCTCATCCCACCCGAGGTGAAAGTCGGCAACCTCAATTCCCTGCGCACGATCGCTGACGTGCGCGACGCGGTCAAAGCCTATCACATGCTGGTGACGGTAAACCCCATCGCCGGCGCGTACTACAACATTGGTGGCGTACACACCTGCACGGTTGAAGACATATTGAAGACGCTGTTGTCGTTGAGCCCGCGCGGCAACGAAATCGAAATTACTATCGACCCCGCGCGCTTGCGCCCGATCGATGCAGACCTGCAGGTCCCCGATACGTCAAAGTTCTCGCGTCATACCGGATGGACGCCCGAGATTCCGTTTAAGAAAACGATGCAAGATCTGCTCGATTACTGGCGCGATCAGATCGCGCGCCAGGGCGACGCGTTTCTGGTCCGGTAGGCGCACGATGATCATTTCTCGCACGCCGTTCCGTGTGTCGTTTTTTGGCGGTGGCACCGACTACCGCGGTTGGTTTCAAGAGCATGGCGGCTCAGTGCTGACATCGAGCATCAACTATTATTGTTATTTGACTTGTCGTTTTCTGCCGCCGTTCTTCGAGCACCGCAGCCGCGTCGTTTGGTCGCAGGTGGAGAAGGTGCAGGACCATTCCGAAATCGCACACCCGGTGGTGAAGGCTATCCTCAGGCATTTGAATATCGACCGTGGTGTCGAGATTTTCCATCATGGCGACTTGCCGGCGCGGTCTGGGCTCGGTTCGAGCTCGGCGTTCACGGTCGGATTGCTGCACGCTTTGCATGCTCTAACTGGCAAGCTCATCAGCAAACGCGAGTTGGCCGAACAGGCGATCATGGTCGAGCAGGTCTTGCTCAAGGAGCACGTTGGCGTTCAGGACCAAATTGAGACCTCGTTCGGCGGGCTTAACCGGATCGATATCCGCACCGACGGATCGTTCGAAGTGCGGCCGGTCGTGCTCCCTGCCGAGCGCCTCGATCAACTTCAGGATCATTTGGCGCTGTTCTATACGGGCATCTCGCGCCATGCTTCGGAGATCGCCGCCGAGCACGTGGCCGCGATCCCGAAGAGTTCCCAACAACTCCACGGGATGCGGGCTCTGGTTGATCAAGCCGAAGGCATCCTAGCCGGCGGCGCGCTGTCGGAGTTTGGCAAGATTCTGCATGAATCCTGGATGATGAAGAAATCAATCAGTGCGCGGATCGCGCCCACGCTGGTCGACGAGATGTACGACCGTGGCCGCAAAGCCGGGGCAATCGGCGGAAAACTGCTGGGTGCGGGCGGCGGCGGCTTTCTATTGTTCTTGGTCGCGCCGGAACAGAAGCAGAAGTTGATCGACGCCATGGCGCCCGCGTTGCACGTGCCATTTGTGTTTGATCGCTCGGGAACGCAGATCATTTTTTACGAGCCCGACGAGTTGAACGGCCGGGCTTCGGCCACTTCCTCATGACAACGACAAAAGTCGTCGTCTGTGGCGCGACCGGGTTTATTGGTCGCAACATTGCGACGGCGTTAGCGCGAACCGGCAAATTCGCGGTGACCGCGGTTCGCCATGAGCGCCCTGCCTACGATCTCCCCGGTGTGCGTTGGCTAGTTTGCGATCTTCGCGATCCTGCCGCCGTAATGTCGGCATTGGCTGGCGCGGATGTCGTCGTGCAGGCGGCAGCGACCACTTCGGGCTCGAAAGATATTGTCTCGCGCCCACACATCCACATCACCGATAACGCGGTGATGAACTCCTATCTGCTCCGCGCTTGCCATGACCTTGGCGTGGGGCATTTCATTTTCTTCTCGTGCTCGATCATGTATTCGTCATCCGACACGCCTCAACGGGAAGAAGACTTCAATCCCGCGGTCGCGATGCAGCCCAATTACTTCGGAGCGGGCTGGACCAAAGTCTACGTCGAGCGCATGTGTGAATTCTACGCCCGGCTGGGCCGCACGCGCTGCACCGTCATCCGGCATAGCAATATCTACGGACCTTTCGATAAATTTGATCTTGATCGCAGCCACGTTCTCGGTGCAACCGTGACCAAGGTGATGTCGGCGCGTGACGGCAAAATCGCGGTGTGGGGAACCGGCGAAGAGGCGCGGGATTTTCTCTATGTCGATGATCTGGTCGATTTTGTGGAACGTGCGATTGAACGCCCTCTGAAGCCCTTTGCATTGTTCAATTGCGGAGCCGGTCGGGCGGTATCCATCAAGGATCTGGTGGCGCGCGTTATTCGGGCGTCAGGCCGATCGCTCGCCATTGAATTCGACCGCTCGCGACCTACGATCCCGTTCAGTCTCGCGCTTGATTGCGCCAAGGCTGCCGCTGAGCTCGGCTGGTCGCCCCGGACCGACCTCGACGATGGGCTCAAACAAACAGTCGACTGGTGGCGAAACAATCCGCCGAGGGGTCTTTAGGTAAAAGATCACCGGGGCCTTGCCGCTAGTCTGGTATAGCGAACAATTGCGACCACCGTACTGGCGCCGACATTTGGGTCGTCGTGTGCGATCTTTTCGGCCTCGGACAGCGACATCCACTTCATGAGTCCGGACCCTGGCTCCGCCGTGGCAGCCTCTGTTGATGGCGCGCAGTTTCGGGCGGCGAATAGAGCTACGCGGGCCTCGATCAGGCCAGCGTCCGGCATCAGGGTGCCAAGGCTGACAATATCGTAGGGCCCGCAGGTCAGCGCCGCCTCTTCCTCGAGTTCGCGCCGCGCTGTGTCGGCAGGCTGCTCATTTGGCTCGACGAACCCTGACGGTGCCTGCCAAATAATTTGATCGAACTGGTGGCGATAGCCTTGCATCAGGCCAACTTTGCCGTCGAGCACGGGCAAAACAACAATGCCGCCAATTTTGAGCGGCCCCACCAGTACCCGGGGTCGCACCGTCAGAAAGTCGTCAATCGCCGTGCCGTCGGGGCCGACGAGGCGGTCGAAGAAAATGTCGAACCTTTGATTTGCGACGTGATGGCGGCGGTGATCGAGGCGAAAACGCTGGTCGGCCACGGTTATTCTCCCCGGGGAAATGGCGGCGCGTCGGCCGCCGTTGTCTTGTCAAGCAACCGATTCCTCCTTGAGAATCAAGGAATACTTGACGTTTTTGGCCAACACCCTCATAAGCGGAGATACTGATCGAACGGCGCGTCCTCGCGGTGTTGGGGGCGAGCTTGCGTCCTCGATCCCGCGCGGCGAACCGGGGCCAAAGACCTCGTCAGAATGAAAAACAACGATCCGTCGATTTCCGCCGACACGATTGCCCGCTTTTACAAGCAGATTCGCCGTATTCGGCGGGTCGAAGAGACGGTGATCGACCTTTACCCAACCGACAAGATCAAGAGTCCGGTTCACCTGTCGATCGGCCAGGAATCGGTATCGGTCGCTGTCTGCGAGGCGTTGAGGCCGACGGATGTCGTGTTTGGGACCTATCGCGGCCATGCCCTCTATCTCGCCAAGTACGGCGACATGAAAGCGATGATGGCCGAGCTCTACGGCAAGGCCGACGGATGCGCCCGCGGCAAAGCGGGGTCGATGCATCTTGTCGACATGAAGGTCGGCATGATGGGAACGTCGGCCATCGTCGCGACCAGCATCTCCCAGGCTGCCGGCTACGCTTTTGCGCTCAAACAACGGAAGTCGGATGCCATTGTCGCCTGCTTCTATGGCGAAGGGGCGATGGACGAAGGCGCGTGGCACGAGACGATGAATTTTGCCGCATTGAAAAAGCTGCCGGTGCTGTTCGTGTGCGAGAACAATGGTTATGCCATTTACTCGTCGGTCAAAGACCGCATGTCGTCGGTCAATATTTGTGCTCGGTCAGAATCGTACGGCATTCCGGCAGCGCGGATTGAGAACGGCGATACCCGGAAACTCTATGCAAAGGTACAGTCTGATGCTGCCGCCATCCGCGCCGGAAGCGGCCCAAGGGTCATCGAGGCGATGACCTGTCGTTGGCGCGATCACGTCGGTCCGGGTGAAGACCGCGTCCACAGATATCGTCCGGATGCCGAGCTCAATGCTTGGATCGCCGCTGACGAAATGAAGAAGTTGGGCGAGTTATTGCCGGCCACAAAGCGCGCCGAGATCGACCGCGATGTCGAGGCCGAATTGGCAGCCGCGATCACTTTCGCTGAGCAAAGTCCTTACCCAGAAGACCGCGAGATCTACGATCATGTCTTCGCCGCCGAGTGACGCGCGCACACTGACCTACGGTCAGGCTCTGCTGGAAGCCGCGCGCCAGGAAATGGCGCGCGATGCCGGCGTGTTCATCATGGGCCTTGGTGTCGACGACGCGAAGGGCATGTATGGCACCACCGCCAACCTTCACAAAGAGTTTGGCGCCGACCGCTGTTTCGATACGCCGCTGGCCGAGGATGCCATGACCGGTGTCGCGATCGGCGCGGCCTTGGCCGGCATGCGCCCGATCCATGTCCATCAGCGCATGGACTTCCTACTGCTCTGCATGAATCAGCTCGTCAACATGGCGGCCAAGTCGTCGTACATGTTCAGTGGCGCCGTGTCGGTGCCGTTGGTGGTGCGTGCCATCATCGGACGGAGCTGGGGTCAGGGCGCCCAGCACAGCCAGGCGTTCCATTCCTATTTCATGCATGTGCCCGGTCTGAAAATTTTCGCGCCGACGACACCCTACGACGCCAAGGGCGCGATGATCGCGGCGATCCGCGATCCGAATCCGGTGGTTTTCATGGAGCACCGGATGCTCTACTCGTTCAAAGGAATCGTGCCCGAGGCCGCTTATGAAGTGCCGTTTGGCCGCGCCCGCCTGCTGACTCACGGAAAGCACGTCACGATTGTCGCCGTCAGCTACATGGTGGCCGAGGCGCTTCGCGCCAAACATTTGCTCGAAGAGGTCGGCATCGAAGCTGAGGTGATCGATCCCGTGTCGCTCGCGCCGCTCGATATCGACACCATTGTCACCTCGGTGTCGCGCACTGGCCGGCTTTTGGTGGTTGACACCAGCTGGCTCACGTGCGGCTTTTCGGGTGAGATCCTGGCACTGGCGCTAGAGCGATTGGGTGGAAAGCAAGCCTTCCAGGCGAAGCGCATGGGCTATGCGCCGACGCCGTGCCCGACCACGAAGCCGCTTGAAAACGTGTTCTATCCCAACGCGCGCACAATCGCGCTCGCCGCTCACGCCATGGTGAAGGGCGAGGGCGCCAGCTGGAAGATCGAAGTTCAGGAACCGCGCGAAATCGCCGAGTTCAAGGGCCCCTTCTGACCGCGCATTCCGCACGCGCCCCGCGGTCGCCATAGACGAGTACGACCATGACAGCCACGCCGCCTTCGATGACCAAAGTACGCGCCGCCATCGAGGAGTATTGCCGCGATCACCATCGCTTTTCTTTCGATGCCACATCGCCGGTGGTTCGCCTGCACGAACCGACGTTTGGCGCCGATGAGATCATGGCGGCAGTCGAGTGTCTGCTGACGACGAGGGTGACGCTGGGCGACAAGGTCAAGGCGTTCGAACGCGAGTTTGCGTCGCGCTAC